>PKYU01000347.1 GCA_003132765.1 Chitinophagaceae bacterium
ATTTCCAAAAGCTTCGTGTATTTTCCTGTTATCTTTCCCCATGCAAACAATTGCTTTTACCTTTTCCTTTACGAGGTCTATTAAGAACGAATAATCATTCCCTTTATCAATACCACCTAAAATAAGAATCGTTGGCTTTGTCATACTCTCCAAAGCATACCAGGTACTATTCGTATTAGTTGCTTTACTGTCATTAATAAATTCAACTCCTTTTATGGTTGCAAATGTTTCCATTCTGTGCTCGAGGCTCTGAAATGTTTGCACTGCAACTCTTATTTTTTCTTTTCTAATATCCATCACTACAGCGGCAAGCCCCGCTGCCATTGTATTGTATTGATTATGCTTTCCCTTCACTGCAAAATCTTCAACACTCATTTTCATTTCTTCAGACTTCCATTTAATACGCATTTCTGCATTTGTTATATAAGCTCCTTGTGGTAGTTCTTTTCTCATGCTGATTGGGAGTGAGTTGGTACTGTTTAAAAAAATATTTAAATATCTTATTGTTATTTCATCGTCTGCGTTATAAATAAATACATCATTTTCCTTCTGGTTCTTTATAATGTTGAATTTGCTTTTTATATAATTCTCAAAATTGTAATCATACCTGTCCAAATGATCTTCAGTAATATTTGTCAAAATGGCCACATCAGGACGAAATGTTTTTATATCATCCAACTGGAAAGAACTTATCTCTGCCACGTAAACCTTTTTCGGCTCTTCAGCAATCTGCCTGGCAAATGAATAACCTATATTTCCAACCAATGCACAATCCAAATCCGCTGTTTTACATATATGATAAAACATTGCTGTTGTTGTTGTTTTTCCGTTGCTTCCGGTTATTGCGATAATCTTACTATCCCCTTTGTTCCGGTAAGCCCATTCTATTTCACTAATAATTTCAATATCCCGTTTGCGTAATTCCTTCACCAGTTCATTTTTCTCCGCTATTCCCGGACTTTTCATTACTAGATCTGCTGAAAATATTTTTTCTATGGAGTGAACCCCCTCTTCAAATTCAATCCTGTTAAGCTGCAATTCATTTCTAAAAACAGGATCTATATTAAAAGCATCACTCACAAAAACCTCATAACCCTTTTGTCGGGCAAGTAAAGCAGAGCCTACTCCACTTTCCCCCGCTCCCAGTATTACCATTTTCTTTTTCATTCATTTTTTAACAGGCTATAGACAATTAAAAAAATTGGTTTTTCAATAGCATGAACTTAAGAAGTCATAGCACTGTTAATCATACGAATTGAACAGCATTGCGTTTTTTAAAAAATAATTTTCATAAAGACAGATTATAGTAACCTTAATCATCCAAAACACTTACCTTATTTTTAATGTAACCACCGCAAACACAACCGACAAAATGGTAACAACCCAAAAGCGAACAGCTATTTTGCTTTCATGGTACCCGAGCTTCTGATAGTGATGATGCAACGGACTCATTAAAAAAACTCTTTTTCCTGTTCCATACTTTCTCTTCGTGTATTTGAAATAGGAAACTTGTATCATAACACTCAATAGCTCCACTAAAAACACAAGACAAAATATGGGTATCAATAATTCCTTTCTAACAATAATCGCTAATGAAGCGATAATACCACCAATTGCAAGGCTTCCTGTATCTCCCATGAAAACCTGTGCCGGATATGCATTATACCAGAGAAATCCTACACATGCCCCAACGAATGCTGCTATAAAAATTGTCAATTCGCTTAGGTTAGGTATATACATAATATTCAGATAGTCTGCAATGCGCACATCACCGCTTACAAATACAAAAACACCTAAGCCTACTCCTATAATCGCGCTTACTCCCGTTGCCAGTCCATCCAGCCCATCTGTAATATTAGCCCCGTTAGATACAGCGGTTACTATAAATATTACTATCAAAATATAGATGATATACGTATAATTTTCCAGGCTTTCAGGCAAGAGTTTCGCATAGTTAAATTCATGGGTTTTTACAAAAGGAATGGTGGTAATTGGTGTTTTCACAGTTACAAACCTGTGAATTTGCCCATCAGCTAAAATGGTATCTTCCCCTAACTTATCCAACTTGTGCTCGCCACGTTGGGGAACCCACGATAAGCTGTTTTTACCAGTTATTATTTCTCTTTTTACCACCACATTCTGATTAAAATAAAGTGTAGAGCCGATAATTATTCCAAGAATCACCTGGCCAAAAACCTTAAATTTTCCGGCAAGGCCATCCGCATTTGTTTTCTTAAAATCTATTCCTTTCTCCTTCGCGATTCGTTTTGCACTTATTTTCAGATAATCATCTATAAAGCCTATGATCCCCAGCCAGACAGTGCACAGCAACATCAGTCTTATATACACTTTGTCGAGATTAGCCAATAACAACGTTGGAATTAATATGCCCAGGAGAATAATAATTCCACCCATCGTTGGAGTTCCTGATTTCATTTTTTCACCGGCTAAACCCAATTCCCGGACTGACTCTCCGATTTGGTTTTTTTTCAAAATATTTATTAGTCTTTTCCCATAAACTGTTGTAATAAAAAGTGATAAAAGAATCGCTACCAGCACCCTGAAGGTGATAAAATGCAAAAGTCCGCTACCGGGAAATTTTATCCCGTTTTTTGCAAACCATTCAAAAAGTTGATAGAGCATTTTCTGGATTACTTTATATAATTCTTCATCCTACTTTTCCATTACCTCAAACATTTCTGCTAAAACTTTTTTATCATCAAAGTCATATTTTATTCCTTTTATTTCCTGGTATTTTTCATGTCCTTTACCTGCCACCAATACAATATCTTTTTGTTGGGCGAGATTCACTGCCGCCTTGATTGCTTCTCTTCTGTCAGCAATCGATATGTATTTTTTTCTTGCTACCACCGGCACTCCCGCTTCCATTTCATGAATTATCTGAGCAGGGTCTTCATTGCGGGGATTGTCTGAGGTGAGAATGATCCTATCGCTATATTCACAAGCCACTTCAGCCATTACGGGCCTTTTAGTTTTATCGNNACCACATCCTACCACGGTTATAATTTTTTCCCCGTTTTGCCTGAGATTTTTTATAGTTGCCAAAACGTTAAGCAATGCATCAGGGGTATGCGCATAGTCAACGATCCCGATTATTTTTTTTTGCGATGATATCATATAATCAAACCTGCCTTCTGCGCCGGTAAGGTTACTCAGCAGTTGCAAAACATTTTGTTTTTCTTCACCCATGCATATTGCAGCTCCATAAACAGCCAACAGGTTATACCCATTAAAAGCCCCAATAAGTCTGCAATGCACTTCAGTATCATTTATCAATAACACAAGTCCGCTTAAGAGATTCTCAATAATCTTTCCTTTAAAATCAGCCAATGTTTTGAGGCTATACAGGTATTTTCGCGCTTTAGTATTTTGTAACATTAACGCCCCGCGTTTATCATCTGCATTGCTCAGGGCAAATGCTTCAGCAGGTAATCCATCAAAAAATTGTTTTTTAACTCTTATATATTCATCAAATGTTTGGTGATAATCCAAATGATCATGAGTGATATTGCTGAATATTCCACCAACAAAACCTAACCCGGCTATACGATCCTGATGTATAGCATGAGAACTCACTTCCATAAAAATATGAGAGCAGCCTGAAGCATACATTTCTGAGATTAGCTTATTCAGTGTAATTGGGTCCGGAGTGGTGTGTGTTGCAGGTAAAATTCTGCCCGAAACCTGGTTTTGTACGGTGCTTAAGAGCCCGCATTTATATCCAATGGATGAAAATAACTTGAATAACAAGGTGGCTATTGTAGTTTTTCCGTTTGTACCTGTTACTCCAATCAGTTTTAATTTTTCGGTTAATTGACCATAATAATTATGTGCCATTATGCCTGCCGCTTCCGCACTATTTTGTACCTCTATAAATTGAATAGCCTTTGCTGCTGCTGTAGGCAAATTTTGGCATATTATTACGGTTGCCCCATTTAGAATAGCTGTTTCAATAAAATTATGGCCATCAGTAATTGTACCCTTTACCGCAATGAAACAATCGCCTGGCTTTATCTTACGCGAGTCAATTTGTAATTCAGTTATCTCATTAACCGGAATGCCCTTTACTGAGATGATCTTTACCTTGTACAATATTTGTTGCAATAATGCCATTAATCTAATTGAAGATTTATTGGTTGTCCTTTTTTAAAATTTGTATTCTGAGCAAGGGACTGATAGACTACTTTTCCTTTTCCTTTTACCGTTACCTTTAATCCAATATTTTCCAAAAGGTATATGGCATCCTTCAGTCCAAGACCAGTAACATCAGGCACTTTATTCACCGAAACTTTTGGAGCAAAAACTGTATTCGTCTCTGCCTGATTTTTATTAATAACTGTTGTTAACCACGAACCGGGCAAGTCAGCATCAGAAGAAGTATAATTAAACTCTTTCAATACATTTTGAATGTCTGATTTTACTCCATAAAATTTTATTCTGCTGGTATCAATTCCTTTTTCTAATTTGTATAGTGGTTCACTCCCTATTTTTGCTGCATATATTTTATCGGCAACTTCCCTGAATACGGGAC
>PKYU01000285.1 GCA_003132765.1 Chitinophagaceae bacterium
CCTCAGCGCTTGTAATTGATATGGATAAATTTTATTGTGTTGGCCTTGAGATAAATGCGAATCACGTCAGGGGTGCCAGAGAAGGAAAAGTTATCGGTAAAGCAACTCCATTACACTTAGGTAAAACCACTCATGTTTGGGATATTAAGATTAAGGATTCAAACGATAAACTTATATGTGTAAGCCGATTGACAATGGCGATCATTCCGAAGTAAAAAAAATATCTATTCTGTGTGTCTTTTTTGGGAAGGAGATTTCTATTATTACCTACAATTTTTTCAACACTATTTTAATTGACGGGAATGTATTATCAAGATAATTTTTTAAGTCTTCCTTTTTTACCCACCTTATTTCTGTAATATCTTCTTCAATCTGCGGTATTAAAAGTTCGTCAGTCTTAGATATCATCTGAAACCAATGAGATTCCTTCAGAATATGTTTACCAAATTCTACGTAAGTATGATAGGTGGTTTCATTTTCTTTTCCAATTTCAAGATTTTTCAATCCGGTTTCTTCCTGTACTTCCCTAACTGCACATTCTACTAAACCTTCGTTATCATCAAGTTTACCTTTTGGAAGGTCCCATTTACCCCTCCTGAATATTAATAGTACATCGCCTGATTTATTTTTTACCAGTCCGCCGGCAGCTTTTACTAATTTAAAATGCGTAAAAAAGGCCTTCTTAAGCTTTTTGAGATTTTCATCCAAAATTATGCCCGCATGAAATTGATTTTTGTTTATTTCGTGAAGCAAAGAATTTATTGCCGGATTTGAAAGTTCATCAATAAATACTGCATCAGGGTGATGTCTCACGTCCTCTATCTCTGGATTCATGGTATCACAGAGATAAACAGGTTTTTCGCCAAAGTAAATTGTTATATAGCTCATATCAGAATATTATCTTCGCTAAATGAATAATGAAAAAGCAATAGCTGAAAAGCTTTTACAAATTAATGCAATTAAATTAAGTGTAAGTAAACCTTTTACATGGGCAAGCGGTTGGAAAAGTCCTATCTATTGTGATAACAGAAAAATTCTTTCATTTCCTGATATTCGAGATCTTGTCAAATCCGGGATATGCAACCTGGTGTCAAAAAAATTTAAAAATACGGATGTGCTTGCAGGTGTTGCCACGGCGGGAATCGCCTGGGGAGTCCTNNGATCAGCTTAAATTGCCCTTTATATATGTAAGGCCAAAGCCAAAGGAGCATGGACTTGGAAACAAGGTAGAAGGGTTTTTTGAAAAGGGCAGGAATGTGGTCATTATTGAAGATCTTATTTCGACAGGAAAAAGCAGCCTGCAAGTAGGGGAAATACTGGAAAAAGAAGGACTTAATGTAAAGGGATTAGTCTCGATTTTTAATTATGGATTTGATGTAGCGAAAAATGATTTTGCAGAAGCGCATATAGATTGCTTTTCCCTTACAGATTATGATAGGGTAATCAATATGGCAATCGAAAAAAAATACGTTTCCAAAGAAGATCAAAACACCTTGTTAAACTGGCGTGCTGACCCATCAAATTGGGGGGTAAAATCCTAAATTCGTAAAAAATGTAGTAAGAATGCAAACTCTAACTCTTAGTTTATTGATGCTAACTGCTCTAACAGCAACCACTTATGCTCAACAAAAGGCAGTTCAAAAAGCAGTTATTCAGACGCCCGGCGTTCAATGCGAGACTTGTAAAACCCGCATAGAGAACCGATTAGTGCACGAATATGGAGTTTCCTTTGTAAAAGCTGATTTTAAGAGGCATACTGTCACCGTAGTCTGGTATACTGATAGAACAAATATTGAAAATATAAAAACTGCACTTGCAAATTTAGGATATGACGCCGACGATGTTACGGCAGATCCGGATGCATACAAAAGACTGCCGATAACTTGTCAGCACATGACTCAGCCGCAGCCTGCGTCGAAATGATGCATTTTATTCAAAATAATGAGAAGGTCTCCTTTGCTTCATAATTGACTGGGAAGATCATAAATACGTTGGCTTTACCAATCCTCAGTTTTCCTGTTAATTTCACCATTACTTCTTTTCCTGACAAGGTGCTAAAGGCGTTTTTATAAAGATTCTGCATATTTACAGCAAACTTAACAGGTAAGGTAAATGTATCTCTCCGGGGAATCCTTATAAGAGAATCTAGGGAGCTATGCCCCAGTAAATTTCCATTAATAAAAATATCCAGATCACTATTTCTTAATTGCATACCAAAATTATTAGGATTATAATAATCTATATCCAGGCTTACTGTTGACTGATTGAACCCAAGGCTCTCAACTGATAAATTATGGAAATTTTTATATTCAAGTTCCTTAGGGGAGGAGCATGACAAAATGATTGTAATAATAAGAAAAATGAATGGCATTAATTTCTTCATTTCCTGGATATTTTTTTTCCAAAGATATGATTTTGACCACTAAAATGGTTAGCAATATTAAATAAGTACCTTAGAATTATATAACTAATAATTATAGCATTAAAATAACAATGTAAATAATTAATAAATAGTTTATTATAAATTATTATTATAATATAATATTAATAAAAATATGACTTAATGATTAATATTTATACTGTAAATTATTCAATTATGACTTTAATTAAATTTGACAATAATTTTATTTAAAAAATTGATTATTAATTTAATATGTGATTTATATAAAATAATTTGTGATATAATTTTCATCAATGATAAAATTATAATATAATTTGCAAATTTGACTCACAAAAAGTATAATTTTTGCAATACCCTTGGGGATTTCTTCGGCAGATTCTGAAAAGATGATATGTAAAAATCAAGTGGTAAATTGAACGTTTTTATACATAAACTTTGATAATTATTAAAAATATTTTAATTTTTAAGAATAAATTAAGCTGTATTTATTTAAAATTACGTATTGATCAGAATAATAATCAAGAAATATCTACTATTATTGAAAAGTATCTAATTTTATTGTCACAGTAATTTTACGGTATTGCATAATTGGAATATGTGCTCTATGTTTGCATTCGCATGTGTGNNCCCAAAACCTCTAACTGTATTACCAAACAGACTTCCAATCCTCTTTTGAAATTCCTGATCGTTTAACTTGATTTTGTTTTATATAACTGCATAACCTTAAACACAAGAAATGAATAGGAAATCTGTATTTGGAAATTTTCTTACCCTAATATTTACCGAAAAAGGATTCTTTAATGGCTTTTCCCTTCCAGTAGTTAAGTACCGGTTTAATAATTCATTTCTGGTAAATGCAGGGAATTACGATCAAATATATTTCCTTGATACCAGGTAGCTCAATCGAATTTTCCTTTGGACCGAAACGGAAAAAGTCTTAAATAACCAATTTCGGAAGTTCAGGCGGAAAGTCGACAAAAAAAAGCCAACCCTTTCAGAATTTTCCAATATCATCTTGTAAATTAAACCATCCGTCCAATATTCATTGCAAGGCTTTAAACTTAAAAATTCAAGCAATGAATACAAATAAATTAAACAAATGGATCGTAACTGCTATAATTTTATTAGCAGTAAATTCAAACGGTTTTTGCCAGAAAAATGAAGCTAAAATAAAAGTTTCAAATTTTACGGTTAATGTCGTAGGGAAGCATATATTAATTGATTGGGCAACAGAAAGCGGTTTTCAGGCCAATTATTTTGAAATACAAAGAAGTCTTGATGGAGTAAATTTTAAAACAATCGAACTCGTTCTCGGCCCTGACCCCC
This sequence comes from Chitinophagaceae bacterium, assembly GCA_003132765.1. GTDB lineage: Bacteria > Bacteroidota > Bacteroidia > Chitinophagales > Chitinophagaceae > Ginsengibacter. The sequence continues at coordinate 3,728 of PKYU01000285.1, forward strand.
AAAAACCTGAAGGTAACAGTTACGAAGGTTTCGACAAATCCTCAACAAACAATAAATATTATTACAGACTTAAGCATGTGAGCCTGGATGGTTCAGAAGCTCTGAGTGAAACAAAAATGTTAGCTATTAATAATTAATAGCTTAATAAAATCCTTCCAAATCGTTTTCTTTGGGGG
>PKYU01000470.1 GCA_003132765.1 Chitinophagaceae bacterium
TGGTGGCGGTGGCGGCTACAAGAAAAGCGGTGGCAGTGGCTACGGTGGTGGCTCCAGAAATGGAGGCGGAAGCGGCGGATACAATAAAGATTACTAAGAATTCATCTTATAAATTTTTCGAAATCCTTTTCAAAATAATGAAAAGGATTTTTATTTTACTGAACTTTATTACAAAAGCTTATAATCATTTATTACCCTTCCATGATTCCTCCGGAGAAGAGATTATTACCTTTTTATATTAATCCTTTATCGATGCCCATCTTTTATATTGCCGTGATAGAAGTTGCTATAAATTGAAGAAAGAAACCCATTCCGAATCAAGATTTTCCCTGGGGTCTAAAAAAAAATTAGAAACATTTAGAAAAGCTTTATTTTAAAAATCCGGTTTATATATTTTGAAAGGGGAAATTTCACCATTTAATCACCTTTATATAAATTATGTTTTAATTATCTGTTTGTAAGAAAACAAGAAAAATAAAAATAAAAATAATAGCAAATGAAAAAGTTTTACTTATTAATTGTTGTGGTAATTTTTTCTTCTACATTAATGGCTCAAACTTACCGCATCGATACAAGCGAAATCAGTTTTGAGAACAAGCTAAGGCCTTGCTTGAAAGTCAGTTTTGATGCTGATGCCAAAACGGTCAAAAAACGTTGGAGTAATTTTTTGAAAAAAAATTATAAAATAAAAACCAAAGGCATTGGCCTTTTCTCTGATAAAGATTTAGTCAGTACCGAGGACGTAATTTTGAACAATATTGCAGACAAGCGCATGAATATTTATGCACATGTTACAGATATCCCGGGAGGCTCGGACATGAAATATTTCATGTCTTTTGGTTACGATTTTTTTATTGGCCCAAAAGATTATCCTGATGCCTTTGGAGGCATGAAAAAATTGCTTAATGATTTTAGCGTTGAATTTCTAAATGATTATTATAGCGATGAAACTTCAAAAATTCTCAAACAGATTAAAGGGTATGAAAGGGACATAAAAAAAGATAATAATGCGATTAAAAAGAATCAGAAGAAATCTCTCAAAGCTTCTTCGGCAGAGGCAACAGGCCTGGAGGCAAAGAATAATGCTAATAATAATGATATTAACCTCACGCAGGATAAAATAAAAGATCTTCAACAAAAACTTGAAGAAATTAAGGTGAAGCAAGGAGGCATAATACGTAATTAACCAAACTGGGAAAAAGCATGCTCCCCATTTATAATGGAAAATACAAAAGCCTTTCAGAACAAACTGAAAGAATTTTGTATAATAATTGCGCCCGGCGGCACACCACAAACACCACAGATAGTTACGACAAAGTCCCGTTGTACTAAGGTCATGTCCATTCAATTTTCTAACGCCTATCAAAGATTGGGAATCAAATGCCTTTCGACGTGCTGGCCCAGGTTCATTTGCAACTTTAATAAGCACAAAGCTGTACCCTCTTGGAGCGATATCTAACCCAGGGAGATAAGAAACCAACAACATGGAGTCTCAAAACCTAACCAGAGGCATACTTCTTCGCCCGGGAATGTGCCCATACAAAACTGTAAAAATTTCAGATGCCATGAAGAATATCCAAAATAATAAAAAATTATTCTTTTTCTTTTGGATGCAGATTGAATCCCACCAGGTAGAAAAAATAAATATTCCAGGATCCCCACTGCCTGCCAAAATATATTTTAAAAGGGCCATGAATTTTTTTAGCCGGGCAAATCCAGTCTTCAATTTTTTATCATCTAGTTTATTTTCATTTTTAAAAGAAGGCTTACCAAGCACGTCAACAATTTTTTGCGGTTTTGCATTAGCGCACGCATTTTCAAACCCCATTAAATTTTTCAACCATTGACTTTCAATTTCAGGAGGAATTCTGATGTCGCTATTGCCTCCAAAGATGCCGCCGGATTCCGCAATCATTTTCATCTTTAAAAATTCATTTTCCAATCCCAGATTTTCTTCGGTGTCATCGCTGAATTTCTCTTCTTCAGGTAATTCATGTTCCTGTTCTATAATTCTTTATATTTTTATTTATTTAAATTAAAGCAAATAACTCAGTAAGAAAAATTGGGAATTGTTTTAATTATTATGATTGATGAACCTGACTTTACTTCGTTAACTTAAATGTACCATCATTCATAAAATAATATTCCGTTTATGCTTAGCAGTTAAAACTAAATATCCGGAAAGCCTTTTTGATTTTCAAAACAATTTTATCATGGTACTATCTATTCATTATTCGGGTTACATTCGCAACAAAAAATTATTAGACCCGTTGATAGCGGAAATAAAAGATATTTGCGAAACACTCGGCTGGGCGCCACAAACTTTCGACGACGATGAAATAAAAGGGATATGCTTTGCACCTGAGGGAAGCGATCCGGTGTTTCTTACTNNGCAATGGACGTTTTCTTTTGCAAAGCAATGGAAGGTTTACCTGCAGTCCCCGATGAAGCACCCGATTCCCTGGCAGATAGATTAGAAAAGCTATTGAGAGTGAAGTTTGGTAAAGAAAAGGAATAGAAAAACTTTTATCCTTTTATCAAATGGTCTTAAATTTTTCGATTCTGTTATAATTATCTACCTGTTCCTGCACATATTCTCTGTACCGTTCATCTTTATACAAAAACCATCGCTCGCGCAAAACGGGGTAATCGAATAAGAGATATTTGAATTGCTGAAAAGGTTTTTTTCGCTGAATGATATTTTCAAACTTTTCTCTTACATCCTTCTCCGCAATTGTCTCAATATAATCTTCTATTACCTGGAACGATTCATGGCTTTCCATAACATTGAAGGCAACATATTCATGAAAATTTTCTTCAATTTTTGCTATCTCTATTCCCCAGAATTCTTCTTCTACTTCCCCGCCCCATCTTAATTCGTCAGGAAAGGTAACTAATTCACCTGTGTGCAAGTGATAAAAAACTTTCATACCCGAAACCATCTACTCTGCAATTTCTTTTATTTTTTCTGATGAAATTTTCAACATGTTGAAAATAATTTGAGAGGAAGGAATTCACTTACAAAATAAAAAAACTTCGAAATAGAAAACAAAAAACCCTTTCAGAATTAACTGAAAGGGTTCAAATAAATATGGCAGCTACCTACTCTCCCACATTGTTGTGTAGTACCATCGGCCATGAGGGGCTTAACTTCTCTGTTCGGTATGGGAAGAGGTGAACACCCTCGGCAAAACCACCATAAAGAGTTTACCGGTATCAAGACGAAAGTATCCAGTATCAAGAAAGAACATTCTTCACTTGCTACCTTCTACTAACTACTTGCGACTAATAAATTAACATAAAGGGAAAGTTATAATACTATTTACAAAGTAATATTTAAAAAAAAATAAAGCTTACGGGCAATTAGTACTACTCGGCTTTGATGTTACCACCTTTACACCTGTAGCCTATCAACGTCATAGTCTTTGACGACCCTTAAAAGAAAACTCATCTTGTGGTTGGTTTCACGCTTAGATGCTTTCAGCGTTTATCCGATCCGTACATAGCTACTCTGCATTGCACCTGGCGGCACAACAGATACACCAGCGGTACGTACGACCCGGTCCTCTCGTACTAAGGTCATGTCCACTCAATTTTCTAACGCCCATCACAGATAGGGACCGAACTGTCTTGCGACGTTCTGAACCCAGTTCACGTGCCACTTTAATCGGCGAACAGCCGAACCCTTGGGACCTTCTCCAGCCCCAGGATGTGACGAGCCGACATCGAGGTGCCAAACCTCCCCGTCTATGTGAACTATTGGGGGAGATAAGCCTGTTATCCCCGG
>PKYU01000530.1 GCA_003132765.1 Chitinophagaceae bacterium
TCAAAGAATATTTTTTGGAATTTGCAATCAAAATAAACACCTGTAACAATATGTATACAACATCATTTCTTTTTAGGCTTGCAAAGGCAATTTTGGTAGCAGCAATTGGTATAATGACTGCTTTAATTGTAATTGGCAATACCACCGATTATTATACCAATTATTTTTTTGTAGAGCATGTAATGAAGATGGATTCAGTTTTTCCGGAGAGCCGTATTCATTACAGGAGTATTAGTAATCCCTTTTTTTCCATGCAGGATATATTGTTATTATAGTTATGGAGTTGCTGATGGCTGTTTGTTGTTTAAAAGGGAGTTGGCTGCTTTTTAAAAATGTAAGAAGTGATAGCGCAATATTTAATGCTTCAAAAAATTAACCAGTGTTCCAAGTACTGGTTCAACAGTACTGCTTCTTAACTTTTTCATACGTTTAGCCATAGGAGTTTGCAAGCGATTGTGCATTTTTTCAAATAGTTCTTTATTTACTGTTACTGCTATTGTCTTATGCTTGCTTTTACCAATGCATTGACTTTTTAAAGGGCATACTGAACAGTCCTTACTGCTGCTTCTGTACTGCTTCATCTTTCCGTTTCTATGACTGTTCTTTATGGACTTAAATTCAAGAACTTTTCCCCATGAACATATGTAGCAGTCATTTTCTTTATCATAGGAAAAACCCTTCCGGAAAGGTCTATATTGACCAAAATTAGGAATGTATCCTATGATGTTCTCCTCTTCAAGTGTCTGTAATGCTTCACTGCTGCTATAGTTACCATCTGCTAAAACTTCTTCNNGAAGCCCGTGTTCACTCAAATTATCAATTGTGTTTTGCAACAGGGAAGGGAGACATTGGCTATCTTTCTTATCTGCAAAATCACTTTGTATCTGAGTAATAACATGATTAGCTGTATCTACACTTACCTGCGCCAGATAGTTTAGTCTTCTGGGTTTACCTGGTTTTACCGATACCCGTGCATCCTTATCTGTTGTACTTTGCAGCGTGTGATTACTTAAAGATTTATTCCAGTCTTTGTTATCAGATTCCCTGCCCGATGCGCCAGGAGGAAGGTTGTCGTTTTTAGTTTGTTCAGGAAGGCTTTCTTCTTCATTGAGTTCATCGGCATAATTATCAGCATCTTTTAATACTTCTTTTTTCTGTAAACTTTCCATTGATGCATTTGCTTGTACATACACACTATCCATGACTTGCCTTTTTCCTGCAACCATTTCCTTATCAATGCACAGGCTTAATACTTTCCTGAATAATTCTTTGAAAACATCTTCTCCATACAACTGTCTTGTCCGGCTAAGTGTACTATACCATGGCAGTCGTTCATCAATATCATATCCGATAAAGTACAACATGTCTAAGCGAAGGCTTACCGTGTTGATAATTCGTCGGTCACTGCATAAATTTTCTAAATAACCAATCAGCATGAGTTTAAAGAAAACCACAGGGTCGATGCTTGACTGTCCCTCACTACCATAATATTTTTTTGTGGTTTTATACAACCATTGAAGTGGCAGTTCTTCTTTCAACCGGCGGTAAAAGTTTTCCTGAGGAATGCGGTCACTTAACTGGAAATTAGTGAATAGCTTTTCCTGGTATAGTTTTTTTCCTTGCATATCCGATAAATACTATCGTGCGTATAAACTGTATCTATTCCGCTAACAGCATGACGTGGGTTGTAATTTAATGGAGGTTCTTTTCTTATCATATCCGATATTTCCCCGACAGTTAAAAACACCCCGATAAATGCGAATATGTAAATGATAATATTCGTTATTTTCTTCCACATTTATTTTTTGATATTTTTTGAAGCATCAAAAATAACCCAAATTAATAAAAGGATAGCGATAACCAAATCAATATCATTCCACAATTTTCTTGTGAAATGTATTTTATATACAGGGTTTAAAAGTATAGCACACGCAACGGATAAAATACCTGTAATATTTCTTTTGTAATTAAACTCATTGTAAGCTAAATATGCAAACCCAATGCACCCAGCTATTCTTATAAATTGAAAATAGCCATAAGGTACATTGAAAAGACAACCTATTAACAAGGCAGCAATTAGCAATTTAATAATCACGATCATTTCTATATGATTTCATTTATTCTTTTGCTGGTATTACAACAGCACTTAACTGCCAGATAAAAACACAAAGTATAAATTAAATCGTCAAATAACAACCTTTAAAATCATCCCAGGCTGTGCTGAGAATGTTTAAATAAACAAATACTCTTCGTGGCCATCTCGTACAACGTTTAAATAATTAGGGACTGCTGTCCTTAGTTTGTTCCATTGGAATTCCTTTGGAATAACTAAGGACATATAATCTTTAAGTATTAAAAGATGCAGTAAACGAACTTTTATTTGGTATTTTTATTTTCATATTAACGCAACGTCCACTGCGTGAGATGTTGCTGAGAAAAAAACAGCAAATGGGTGAGAATATTTTCAAAAAGCTTTTTGTATTTACTTTATTCATAGTGCTCTTACTCAATAAAGGGTATGGCGCAGGAAACAGGAAACATTTCCAAACTTACGCTCCTAACCAGGCAGATCATACAGAAGATTCCATCGTACAGCCNNTTATACGCAATATACACCGGTATACAGAGGAAAACCTTCTTACAGGACAGATCTAAAAATTCTGTACGATGATAAAAACATTTACGTAGCTATCCGGGCCTATGAAAATATGAAGGAGATTACTAAGAGACTGGCCCGCAGGGATACTTATTCAGGTGACCTGGTAGGGATACAATTTGATAGTTATTTTGATCACAGAACTGCTTTTGAATTTGACATGACCTCCGCGGGACAAAAAATTGATTGCTGGGTGAGCAATGATGGCTGGGATCTCAACTGGAATGCTGTATGGTATGGTAAGGTAGCTTATGAAGATTCTGCCTGGACGGCTGAGTTACAGATACCCTTAAGCCAGTTGCGATACGGATCGGCCCCCGACCAGGTGTGGGGGCTTAATTCATGGAGACTCATTGACAGGTTACATGAAGAAGACCATTGGAATCTTATTGCCAATGATGGGACCGGGCAGGTATATACGTTTGGCGAGCTGCACGGACTAAAAGGGTTAAAGAAAAACAGGCGCTTTGAAATAGCTCCGTACACGTCGGGAAGGATCACGAATGATTCTGTAGTAGCCGGTAATCCTTTTGCAAGAGGAACCCGGTTTAAAAGCCAGGTAGGACTGGATGCCAAGATCGGTATTACCAACGACTTTACACTTGACGCTACCATTAATCCTGACTTCGGCCAGGTGGAAGCTGACCCGTCGGTAATGAACCTCACAGCCTTTGAAACATTCTTCGAAGAAAAACGTCCTTTCTTCACCGAAGGAAAAGATATTTTTGACTTCACTTTCGATGCAGACCGGTTATTTTATTCACGCAGAATCGGGCATTCTCCCTCCTACATTCCCGGTTATGATACCATGCGCATGCCGGAGTATACCACGATTGGGGGGCATTGAAATTATCCGGGAAATCAGCTAAAGGACTTTCACTGGGAATCATGGAATCTGTTACTCCTAATCAATATGCAGAAATCTACAGTAACCATGAAAAGTTCCGGCAAGCCGTGGAACCGCTTACCAACTATATCGTAGGCCGCTTTCAACAGGAATTTGATAAAGGGAATACAATTATTGGCGGAATTATAACACAAACGCACAGGGTTATAAAGAATAATTACCTTGAATTTCTTTCTAAAAATGCCTTAACCTATGGGCTTAATGTAACGAGGTATTGGGACGACCGAAAATATATTTTTGATGCACAGGTTGTTGGCAGCAGTATAGATGGAAATACAGTAGCGATAACCAGGCTTCAGACTTCTCCCGCCCGATACTACCAACGTCCGGATATACAAGGGATCACTTTTGACCCCAATAAAACGGTAATGAATGGTGTGGGTACCTCCCTAAAAATTGGGAAATGGAGTAAAGGGCATTGGCGTTATGATGAAGAACTTATTACACGATCACCTGGTTTGGAATTGAATGATCTTGGCTACATGAATATTGCCAACATCACAAAGAATAACACGAATATTTCTTATGTAGAAAAAACCAATACCCATATATTCAAAACCTACACTGTAAGCATACTGCAACAGAACGCATGGGATGCTCATGGTACGGGGTTATATTCTTTGATTTCCTTAACAGCGCAAAGTGAATTTATGAACAGTTGGATGGCGCAAATCACCGGGGAGTATAAATTCAGAACCCCAGATGAATGGCTCTTGCGTGGTGGGCCTGCCATGAAAGTTCCCGATTTGTTTTCATATTCCTGGATACTGCAGACCAATAACTCCAGAAAGTTCTATGTGAACTGTACGGGAAATTATAATAAGGGTACCTCCGGGAATTTAACCTACTTTAATATCGCTTCGGAATTAGGTTACCGGCTGAGGTCTAACCTGTTGTTATCATTTCAGCCTACCTACCAGAAAGACATTGATGATTTGCAATATCTCACCGAAATTGACAAGACAGCAACAAACAAAACTTATTTGCTGGGAAAGGTAGACAACCGGAATTTAGGATTCGCATTCAGGGTGGATTTGGCATTGACACCAGAATTCACCATCCAATACTATGGAAGCCCTTTTGTGTCAATTGCGAAGTATTCACGTTTTAAAGAAGTGACTAGCCCGCTTAACCAGGTATATGGAAACAGGTTCACGATACTGATGCCCCAAAAAGATGGATTGAACTATAATTTCGACGATAATAANNTTATAGCATTGCTAATCCGGATTTTAATTTTCAACAATTCAGAAGCAACCTGGTGCTTCGTTGGGAATACAAGGTGGGGTCAACAATATACCTCGTATGGACACAGCAAAGAACAAATATGCAACAAGCTGGTCCTTTTAATTTTAATACAGGTTACAACAATATGTTTACGATTTTCCCGAATAATGTATTTATGATCAAGTTCAGCTACTTGTTCAAGTCTTAGAGATAGTAATGTAATTGAAGCCGGCGTGGGTGTTACCTTCCCTTTCGCAAGCCCTATGCTGACACAAGCATAGGGTTTCGCCAAAGGAGTGGAGATACTTGCGCCAGTTCGGTAGCTTTTTTAGTCATGCTGTTAGTAAATTAGTCGCATTAGTGGCCTGAAACACCGTAGGAGGCTTATCGAAAGAAAAATACCAATTATCGAAATTCAGCATTCATTTACCGAAAATCCGGAAGTTAAGTCTCAATGATGTGCTTTCTTTGTGTAAGAAAGCAATGACAAGCTTTAAATATCCAAATCCTAATAATTAGTAACCCAAGAAAAACCTAAAATCATGCAAGTAAATTCAATTCTAATCACAATGTTAAGCCTGGGAATTATTTCCTTAATTTTTTCTATCGCATTATATGCTTCAAAATTCAAAATTGATTTTGATAGCACTCAAAGAAGGTACCCAACTGCCTAATTGAATATCTTCAAGGCCGCAGATAACATTCTTGAAAAATAATTTTAAAGTAACAACCCCTTTATAGGGGTTTTTAATTTTCCAGTAAAAAAAGAAAAAACATTTTAGGTAATCTAATTCGCCAACAATTGGTTTACGTTGCATATCCGAAAGAAAAAAAAGGATGGTAACGACAAAATATTTACTGACCTATTGTTTCGGGTTTGTAGTACCCTATGTTAGCGCAATTATAGGGTTAGCGCAAGGTCCGGTTGTGCTTGCATTAAAAAGAGGTTTGATTAACGGAATGTGAAGCATGCTGTTTATATCATTTTTTATCAGTTAATGAAAATTAGTTTAACCAGGTTCAGAACTCCTTACTTATCGTA
>PKYU01000350.1 GCA_003132765.1 Chitinophagaceae bacterium
TACTCCGGTTAAAAGAAACGAAATTTGAATAGCCTTATCTGTCGTAGTGATACCAAATAAAGATGGTTTTGTAACCATTATCAAACAAACTAATAACAGAATAACGCTCCCGATATATCCCAGGGCAAAACCTTTTGCGCTCACCTTGTCCTGGTCTTTTTCGGTTGCTATTTCAGGTAAATAGGCATTATAAAACACAATGCTGCCACCAAAGCCAATAGAGGCTAAAATAAATAGAAACAGTCCGAACTGAGGATTACTGCGTTCAAAAAAATACATCGCACAACAACTTAGTGAACCCATGTAACAAAAAAATTGCATAAACTTCTTTTTGTTGCCAAAGGAATCAGCAATGGATGATAACAATGGCGAGAAAACTGCAACAAATAAAAAAGAAAAAGCAACCGCATAGTTGTATAGGGCGGTTGGCTCATCGAAAACCCTTCCCAAAAAAGTAATGCTTTTGCCAGCAGTAACACTTGCATAGTAAGCAGGAAAAATAGAAGAAGTTATTACCAATGAATAGACTGAATTGGCCCAGTCGTACATAGCCCACCCGGTAATAACTTTCTTAGGAGCAGTTTCCATTTATAAATATATGATAGCTCAAATTAGTAAAATTTGTTCGCAAGAAACTGCTATTAAAATAAATTGCCAATTTGAAAGGAAATAGAAAGCAATTTATCATGCGCTCAAAAAGCCGGTATAGAGCATAATCAACAGGGCGATTCCTACTACAAGCCTGTAAACCCCCCAAATCCTGAACCCATGCTTCTTTAGCATAGTAATAAAGAATTTTATAGCAAGAAGGGCCACGATAAATGCAACTAAGTTCCCAATTGCAAGAATTTTTACCTGGTCAATGGAGAAGCTGCCATTTGCCTTAATATATTTATAAATTTTAAAAACCGTAGCTGCCATCATTGTTGGTACTGCCAAAAAAAATGAGAATTCAGCAGCGGCGCTGCGTGTGAGCTTTTGTTGCATTCCCCCAATTATAGAAGTTGCACTCCGGCTAACTCCTGGTATCATAGCAATGCATTGCCAAATGCCGATGATGAATCCTTTAGAAAAAGAAACCTCTTTCTCATCATGAATCGAAGGATTCTTAAAAAAATTATCCACAAAAAGTAATACCAGTCCGCCAGCTACCATACTTATCGCTACAGTTAAAGAACTTTCCAGGAGATCATCAATTTTTGAAGAAAATAAAAAGCCCAATATTAATGCAGGAACCACCGCTACTGCAAGTTTAACATAGAATTGCCATCTTGAGAAATCAAAAAACTTTTTCCAATATAAGACTACCACGGATAAAATTGCACCCAACTGGATTGCAACAGTAAATACTGTATTAAAACTATCCTCACTCAAATTCAATAATTTTTCAGCAATGATCATATGGCCTGTTGATGAAATAGGTATAAATTCAGTGATACCTTCAATAATTCCAATAATAATAGATTGAGATACTGTCATTTTATTAAAATTAACCGACGAAGAAAAAGGTTTATGAACAAAAAAGGCGATGATAAGATCACCGCCCTATATTACCAGATATTTTATTATTTTGATTTTTTCATGATTGCGAAAATCTCCACAGCTAAGCCCGCAACAATTAATATTGGTGCAATGGTTATCCGAATCGGGCTGTAAATATCTTTATCATTGAATACATTGGGATCGGGGCTTTTGCCGCCGGCCAAAAGAAAAAATCCAAGAGCCAAAATAACCAGGCCTATTATCATCCACTTATAATTTTCCTTATTAAAAAGCATATCGTCTTCAGGAATGATTTGGGCTGGCTTAGCCTTAACTGGTGCCGGCGTTGCTTTTTTTATCGGCTGTGTTTTCATTTTGAAATATTATTTAAATTAAGATGATTTAAGTATTTAAGTTATTAGTTAATAAAGGTCATCAAGCTTCATTTTTAGATATTTTAGTACCGACCTGTGCGTACTGAAAAGAGTTATGAATAAACCGAGAAAAATCATTCCTGCAAAAATCATTATCATGCTCCACGTATCATGAAGTACTTTCAAGTATGGAACAAATTTCTCTGAAAGTTCTATAAATCCAATCAACAATCCAATGGCGATGGAGGAAGCTATAAGTCCATTAATTAGAGCCCGACCATCAAGTGGCTTTGAAATAAACCACCTGGTAGCTCCTACCATTTGCATTGTTTTAATCAGGAACCGATTGCTGTACATAGCAAGCCTGATGGTATTATCAATAGAAATTATTACCAGAATAGATAATATAATCGCAACTGCCAGTAAAACGAGAGTACTTGTCTTCACAAACTCGCTTACACCGGCTACAGTTGCTTTTGGAGTTTGAAATTCTGAAACTGTTGTAGGAAAATTGGTTAGCAGGTATTTTTCAATCCCGGCAAGGCTATCTTTGTCAATATAATTTGCCTTTTCATAAAAATCAATACTCTCCGGTAAAGGATTGTTTATGGCTAACTTTTTCCAAAGCGTNNGGCTTTTTCCCGGGTGATATACTCAACATTTACGGCATACGGCAAACTTTCAATATAGTTTTTAACCGTATCAATCTGCCTGGAATTTGCCGTACGGTAGAGGTATGCATGTAATTGAATATTTTCCTTGAAATAATCACCTGTTTTCTTGATATTAAGAAAAACCCATCCAACTACTCCAAATAAAAATAACACAAGAGAAACTCCAATTATCGCATATGCGTAGGATGGTTTTCCTCTTTTGGCTGAAGATTTACCTATTTGGGACATATTTCGAAAGGCTGATTAAATAATTTAGATCCAATGACTTGAACTGGCCGCAAAAATAATAGTTTTTAAACATGTTTAGTATTTTTGCTCCATAACTTAAATGCTAATGTAATTTACAGGAGGCAGTACGGGTAATTATCATTTAATCAATAACATTTCTTTCACAATTATTAAGGCATTGTTTTTTTCAGACTTCACTGTTTTTTCTTAAAATAAAATAACAGGTTGCTATTAAATTGATGAAAAGTTTATTAAGAAAAACTATCGAATCAAAGTATGGAATATAAGTTTTCGGAAATAGAAAAAAAGTGGCAGCAACAATGGAAATCATCAGGAGTTTACAAGGTTACCAACGACAGTGATAAACCCAAATTTTACGTGCTGGATATGTTTCCTTATCCAAGTGGGGCGGGCTTGCATGTTGGGCATCCTCTTGGGTATATAGCAAGTGATATTTATGCTCGATATAAAAGATTAAAAGGCTTCAATGTACTGCACCCGATGGGATACGATAGTTTCGGCTTGCCCGCCGAACAATATGCCCTGGAAACAGGCCAGCATCCTGCGGTAACCACTGAGAAAAATATTGAAACCTTCCGGCAACAGTTGGATAACATTGGATTTTCTTTCGACTGGAGCCGTGAAGTAAGAACCAGCGATCCGGAATATTATAAATGGACGCAATGGATATTCCTGCAGATCTTCAATAGCTGGTATGACAGAAAGCAAAATAAGGCAAAAGAAATAAAAGAGCTTATCAAGCTTTTTGGAGAGCACGGAAATATAGTAGATAACGGCCAACACCCAATAACAAAAATGTTTTCTGCAGAAGAATGGAATCAATTTTCAGAAGCTGAAAAGCAGGAAATATTAATGGAATACAGGCTTGCCTATTCAGCTTATGGTGAAGTAAACTGGTGCGAAACACTGGGAACTGTGTTAGCAAATGATGAGGTAATAAATGGTGTGAGTGAAAGAGGCGGCCATCCGGTAGTAAAGAAAAAAATGAGGCAATGGTATTTGCGCATTACCGATTATGCAGAAAGGCTATTGGAAGGCCTTGAAAAAGTTGATTTCTCTGAAGCCATGAAGGAAATGCAGCGCAACTGGATAGGCAAGAGTGAAGGAGCAGAGATGGATTTTGAAATAAGCCCCACCCAAAAAAATGTGAATGAAGGTGAGGCTTTAAAACTAAAAGTCTATACCACTCGCCCTGATACCATTTTCGGAGTAGATTTTATGGTGTTGGCGCCTGAACATGAATTAGTGGATATAATCACTACACCTGAACAAAGAAAGGCCATAGACGAATACCTGACTTATGTAAAAAGCAGGAGTGACAGGGAACGTATGACGGAAGTAAAGCAAGTTACGGGTTGCTTTACCGGTGCTTATGCAATTAACCCATTTGATGGAAGAAAAATTCCTATCTGGATAGCTGAATATGTTTTGGCCGGATATGGCACGGGGGCAATAATGGCTGTTCCTTGTGGCGACCAGCGTGATTTCGATTTTGNNTCCCAATAACAAATATCATTGGCGATTATTTTAATGGAATAGAAGCCAATCCAACCAAAGAAGCCACTCTTATTAATTCCGATTTTTTGAACGGTATTAAAATGCAAGATGCTATTGAGGTGGCTTTGAAAAAGATTGAAGAAGAAGGCATTGGCCAAAGGAAAATAAATTATAAAATGCGGGACGCAGGTTTCAGCCGGCAGCGCTATTGGGGCGAACCATTTCCAATTGTATATAAAAACGGTATGGCCTACCCGCTGGATGAAAGTGAACTGCCGGTTGAATTACCCCATGTGGAAAATTATAAACCCGGACCCGAAGGTGAGGGGCCGTTGTCAAATATTACAGATTGGGTGAATGTGGGCGGGGGTGTAAAACGCGAAACCAACACCATGCCCGGCTATGCCGGTTCTTCCTGGTATTTTTTAAGATACATGGATCCCCATAACGATACAACATTCGCTGATAGAAAAGCAACTGATTACTGGAACCATGTGGATGTTTACGTTGGAGGAACTGAACACGCGGTGGGTCATTTATTGTATAGCCGTTTATGGACTAAAATCTTGTTTGATTTAGGGCATATAGGTTTTGAAGAACCGTTTAAGAAGCTGGTTAATCAGGGGATGATAACAGGAGTATCAGAATTTATCTATCGCTATAACCCTGACAAACATTCAGAATCAAAATTTCTGGGAAGTAAAATACCATACTTTAACATTGAAGTAAGTGATTTGCTTTCAATAAACACAAGCCCGGCTTCCATAATGGCTAAAGGTGAAGGTGAGATTTATTTTTCCCATGATGCAATTCCATCAGGAGAGGAAAATAATTTTACTCCTTTGCATGTTCTAATCAAATTCGTTGATGCAAATAAACTTGATGTAGACTCTTTGTCGATTAATGACGATCGATATTCTAAGGCATTTTTTGTAACTAAAGATGGTTTTTATTTTAAAAAGAAATGGTATAATAATAAAAAAGAAATTTCAGATAAAAAGACATTTATTACTGTTTCGGCTGGAGAAAAGATGTCGAAGTCCAAATTAAATGCAATTAACCCCAATGACCTAATCAACAAATACGGCGCCGATACATTCCGCATGTACGAAATGTTCCTTGGCCCGGTAGAACAAAGCAAACTATGGGATACCAAAGGCATTGAAGGTGTTCATCGTTTTTTAAAAAAATTATGGAGGTTATTTTATGATGAAGTGAAAGGACCAATTTGGACTTCCTCAGNNAGAGGGGTAAGGTCACAGATGCCGAATTAAAAATCCTTCACAAGGCCATCAAGAAAGTAGAAGAAGAGACAGAACGCTTTTCGTTTAATACGGCGGTTAGCGCTTTCATGGTTTGTGTAAATGAACTGACAGATGCAAAAAGCCACAAGAAAGAAATACTGGAGCAGTTGCTTATTTTATTAACTCCATATGCCCCGCATATTGCAGAGGAATTGTATCATGCATTAGGAAATGCATCCACCGTTTTGGATGCTGCTTATCCCAAACTGGAAACAAAATATTTAATTGAATCTGAGAAAGAATATCCCGTTTCCATTAATGGAAAAATGCGTACCACGATCACCATTTCCTTAGATGCTACACAGGATGAAGTAGAAAAAATTGTCTTGAATAATGATATCGTCCAAAAATGGATCGAGGGTAAAACTCCAAAAAAAATCATCTATGTAAAGAATAAAATGGTGAATGTTGTGGTATAAATTATTTGATTTATTAATCCAGTCATGAAAACTTTGATGATTTACAAAAAATTAGAACTGGAGATTCAATAAATTCAGGGAAACAGCTTTTCCCACTTTTCCTAACTATAAGAAAATAGCCATTGGCTGCCACATTTACTTTTCCGGATAATAAAATAAATGGGAAATTACCTTAAGGAATATCCGGGTGTTTACAATTCCAGTTAAAGAAAAAGAGACCTGTAAAATTGCCCTGATCCTGATGTTACTATTAATTTGAACAAACTTTTTTCTTCCCGGTATAATCCAATCGATTAAAATTTCGTTATCTATTTGATAAATTCCTGATTTTAGAACTTTTTAGGTGCTGGAATGTTCTAACTGATGTACTCCAATTCTTAAAAAACTGTATTTTTACTAATCAATTTTTAACCATGGATATTAAACCGGGCCCTTTATTAAAAGACATAAATAGCCCTGCTGATTTAAAAACTTTAAGTAAAGAGCAATTGCTCCAGTTATCTGATGAATTGCGACAGTATATAGTAGATGTGGTAAGTGTTCATGGCGGACATTTCGGGGCAAGCCTCGGCGTGGTAGAACTTACAGTAGCATTGCATCATGTTTTTAATACTCCTTACGATCGACTGGTTTGGGACGTTGGTCACCAGGCATATGGACACAAAATCCTTACCGGCAGGAGAGATAATTTTAAAACCAACAGGAAATATAAAGGCATTGGTGGCTTCCCCAGGCGGACAAAAAGTGAATATGATACGTTTGGAGTGGGCCACTCTTCCACTTCGATTTCAGCAGCACTAGGGATGGCGATGGCGTCTCATTACAAGGGTGAAAATGACCGGCAACACATAGCAGTGATAGGCGATGGAGCCATGACGGCAGGATTGGCCTTTGAAGCAATGAATCATGCAGGAATTGAAAAAAGTAATATCCTAATCATTTTGAATGATAATTGTATGAGTATTGACCCCAATGTGGGGGCCTTGAAAGAATACCTTACTGATATCACCACTTCCCAAACCTATAATAGGGTTCGTGACGACTTTTGGAAGGCTTTGGGCAAACTTCCCGGTAAAAAGTTTTCAAGAAGCATGGCTTCAAAATTAGAGGCAAGTTTGAAAGGTATTGTGAGTGACAGCAGCAATCTTTTCGAAGCACTTCGCCTTCGATATTTCGGGCCTATTGATNNGATGGTCACAATATTACGAAACTGGTTGACACCTTGAAAGATCTTAAAGAACTTCCTGGGCCTAAATTACTTCATATTAAGACGATAAAGGGTAAAGGATATGAACATGCAGAACAGGATCAAACCAAATGGCATGCACCAGGATTATTTGATAAAATTACGGGTGAGATTTATAAAAAACAGTTTGATTTACCACAACCTCCAAAATACCAGGATGTTTTTGGCCATACGATTATAGAGCTGGCAGAAAAGAATGATAAAATCATGGGAATTACGCCGGCTATGCCAAGTGGTAGTTCTTTGAAATTTATGATGGATAAGATGCCTGACCGGGCCTTTGATGTAGGAATTTGCGAACAGCATGCTGTGACACTTAGCGCAGGCCTGGCTACACAAGGCATGAAAGTATTCTGCAATATTTACTCTTCATTC
>PKYU01000012.1 GCA_003132765.1 Chitinophagaceae bacterium
CTTTTGGGCCATGGCCCAAAAGGGAAAAAGTGCATCTTTAGCCGGTACTAAAACCCCGGCAATTATGAACGCATACTTAACCAAATTGATGATGTATCACGAGATCCACAGAATGAAAAGAGAAGGCTATTCGATTTCTAAGATTAGCAGAACTACCTTATTAAACAGGCGTACAGTCAGGAGCTATTTAGAGATGAGTGAACCTGACTTTGATGTGTTCATGGAAAAGCAATCAGAGCGCAAGAAAGATTTGTTTGCCTATGAAGGGTTTGTCAAATCAAGATTGGAGAAATATCCCGATACTTCCTCCGCCCAGATGCATGACTGGCTTAAAGAGCATTTTGGGGACTTCCCATACACAACAATTAAAACGGTGTTCAATTTTGTTGCCTGGGTGCGGGTCAAGTATTCTCTACCCAAATTAAGCCAGACAAGACAATATGGAAAGGTAGAGGAGTTACCGTACGGCCAGCAGGCCCAGGTTGATTTTGGGGAATATAATCTTCGTACCAGCAATGGGAAAAGAGTGAAGGTCTTTTTTTTCACCATGGTACTATCGCGTTCCCGTTATAAGTACATCTGGTTTACGGATAAATATTTTACCAGTGAACTGGCATGCGAGGCTCATGAGCGGGCTTTCGCCTTCATTGGCGGAATCCCCGACCAGATTGTCTATGACCAGGACAAGGTATTTATTACCAGCGAGAATCATGGTGATATCATCCTTACCGATGGGTTCAAAGCCTATACAAGGGAAAGATCCTTTACACTTCATTTTTGCCGTAAATCGGATCCAGAAAGTAAAGGTAAAGTCGAGAATGTGGTTAAATATGTCAAGCAGAACTTTCTATACAACAGACCCTATGAGGATATAGAAACCCTCAATGCTGCTGCACTGGGGTGGCTTGGCCGGACGGCCAACCTACTGCCTCATAATGGTACAAAAAAGCAGCCAGCCATTGAATGGGAAATAGAAAAATCTTTTTTGACTCCTTATACCGAGTGTCTGGTTAAACAAAAGCGTGTAACCCACACTGTTAGAAAAGACAACACCATTTGCTGGAAAAGCAATTATTACTCTGTTCCCCTTGGTACTTATAAAGGAGCAGGCAGTATCGTTGTGGTTAATGTTGAAGACGATGATCTTACGATCTGTGATATGGAGGGTATTGAAATATGCAGGCATCTGGTTTTTAACGGCAAAGGGCATACGATAAAGAAAACAGATCATGCCAGGGATAAAAAGCCTGCCATTAACCAAATGGTAGATCAGCTATGCCTGTTGCTTGATAATCCATTACAGGGAAGGCAGTTTTTAAATGCTATCAGGGAAGCCAGGCCCCGGTATATCCGCGATCAGATATTGATCCTGAAGCATACCATGGAAAAACACGGACAGGCAGTTATAGAACAGGCACTGGATTATTGCTGCAAGAACAGGATCTCAAGTGCAACAGATTTTAAAGCAGTTGCAGAACAGTATGCCAGGCCGGTTAATGAGTATTTAGAGCGGGCTAAGGTTTTAACAATGAACCCGCTAAATGGTTCGCTACCCGCAGCTGCACTGGTGCAGCCAGCTCAAAGTTCTATCGCAGATTATCAATCTATCATTCAAAATAAACTCTCATGATCATGGACAAAAAACAACTCATCAACCAGTACTGTCGTCAATTTAAAATGAGCGGTATCCCGGAGGGTATTGATCAACTTGTACAACAAGCCGAAAGATCGGCCATAGGTTATCTGGATTACACCGTTAGTCTCTTTGGAGCAGAAGCAAGACACCGTGAACAAAAGGATATCAAAAAACGAATCAGGGCTGCCCAATTGCCCAGATCCAGTGATCTTGATACCTATGATCACTCATTGGATAACGGGCTTAAAACAGTGCGTTTAAACCAGCTACGCGAACTCAACTGGCTGGATCAAATATTTAATATCATTTTACTGGGACCATCGGGAACCGGCAAAACATTCCTGGCTGCCGGTCTATGCGCAGATGCAGTTCACAAAGGTTATAAGGCTTACTTCCGCACAATGGAAGAAATAATGGGAATGCTCACCATGAAAGACTTCACCAGATCAGCTAAGGCAGATTATAAGCTTCTATTAAAAGCGCAGTTGATCATTATCGATGATATTATGCTGTTCCCAATAGAAAAAAATCACGCAGTATCCTTATTCAACTTTATCAATCAACTTTATGAAAAAACATCATTCATCATAACAACCAACAAAATGCCCACCGATTGGGCAACAATGCTCAATGATGAAGTTCTGGCAACAGCATTACTGGATCGATTGTTATATCACTGTGAGATAATAAATCTTAATGGAAAATCTTATAGAATGGAAAACCGTAAAACAATTTTTAATGAGACAAAAACAACAAGCTTACCTTTATGAAAACTGAGCACTCTTATTTGCCAAAACTGAGCACTCCTAATTGCCGAAAACTGAGCATTGTCACTTACCGACTACAGAATTCCTACTTCTTGTATTTTCTAAGGCGAAATCCTCTATTGACTTCCTCTTAATTAACCTGATTTTCATCTGTACTTGTGTAAAGTTAGTAAAAAGTTCACAAAAAGTGAAGTTTTTTTATAGTTAAAAACAAAAAACTGCCGATAAGGCAAAGATTAACATTTTTTCAATTGTTTAATGATCTCCGTTATATCATTTTCCATCGGACGGATAGTATGAATAAGCCTGTCCATATAATGACTGTCATAGTCCATTGCAAGCTCGGAGGACTTTGCACGATAGACTGTCCGGAAATCATACAGCATTGATTGTGAATGATTTATCTTTTATTAATATCTCACCAAATTGAAATCCCACAAATTTTGTCGCAATCAATGACGAATGAAGTTGAACCGCACCACAACATTTTACCATCCTTCGTACTCATGGTCAAAGTCAAATATTAGAATATGGTAACATTGCTGGGAATATTCACCCATGTCATCTATGTTACCTGATAACTTGTGGCAGTCCATATTATTTACGGGAGCTCAAATTAGTTATCAATTAAGCAAGAAAGTCGCAATGCCTTTATTCTGTTTTAAAGGATGTCAAAAACTTCGTAATGTCTCTTTTCTGAGCATTTTCAAAACTTCCCAAATAAATTTGAGTTGTTTTTATTGAGGTGTGCCCGAGTTGTTCGGAAATCATTTCAATTGGTACGCCGGAACGCTTCAAGACGGTGGAAAACGAATGCCTTGCAAAGTTAGTCGTTGGGACTCGTTCAAGTTCCAGTTTTATGGCCAACCGCTTCATGTACTTGTTGATATTTTTTACTGCCTGGTTGATGTTCCGGAAATTTTGTAAGTCCGACTGATTTTCCGGTTGCAGGACGTCAAATATAAAGTTTTGTGGTTTTACAGGCTTGGTTCCCCACTTGGTTATTATCCGCTGTAGATCTTCATTGACCAGAACCTCAATTGTAATCAGATTTTCCTTACTAGAGTTTTTTGTCTTGGCCCGGATATAGGAAATCACTCCGCCAGTAATACTTTCATATTTTAAGAGGGCGATGTCTTTGACGTTCATACCATTGGCGAGGTAGGCAAAAAGCCACATATCGCGGGCCCAGGTTTCGTGAGCATCGGCAGGAGTGTACGTATATATTTTTTCTATCTCCTCAATTGAGAGCGATTTTTTTGCTTTTTTTGTGGCCGGCGGAACGTATTTGCCTTTCCCAAAAGGGTATGATTCCGGACCAATTATTTTTTTTGAAATTGCCTGGTTCATGATGGCCCTGATATTTCTCATGTAGACCCCAACAGAGGAGTAGGCCAATTTCTTTTCCTTGTTCAGGAAATATTTCTCTAGCAAAAGAAGGAATTCAGGGGTAATGTCGGTTAGTAAGATGCTGTCATCCTTTTTGAGCAAACAATAATCTTTTATATGGTTAGCGGTAGTGTAGTATGATTTAGAAGATTTAATAAGGCCATCCATTGCTAACTTATTGGCATAGGCCTCAAGTTGGGAAACGACATTCAGTGAGTAGGATGCCCGATCGATAGGAGAAGTTTCTTGATTGCGGTTATAATAAAATGCATCAAATTCTTTCCAGGAAA
>PKYU01000366.1 GCA_003132765.1 Chitinophagaceae bacterium
TTACGGGGAGAAAAATTATTGTAGACACTTATGGCGGAAAAGGAGCTCATGGTGGTGGCGCATTTAGCGGAAAAGACCCAAGCAAAGTAGATAGAAGCGCTGCTTATGCAACGAGGCATATTGCCAAAAACCTTGTAGCTGCAGGGGTATGTGAGGAAGCGCTTGTGCAGGTTTCTTATGCTATCGGGGTTGCACAACCAACCAGCATTTATGTGGACACATTTGGCACTTCAAAATTAAAAATCAAGGATGGTGAAATTGCTAAAAAATTAGGGGCCATATTTGATATGCGCCCTTACTTCATTGAAAAAAGACTAAAGCTCAGGAATCCAATATACACGGAAACTGCCTCCTACGGGCATATGGGTCGCAAGAATGAATTTAAGGAGAAAATCTTTAATTTACCTAACGGTTCCCCTAAAAAAATAAAAGTGGAATTATTTACCTGGGAAAAACTAGATTATGTAGATAAAGTAAAAAAAGCATTTGGCCTGAAATGAAATTTGTAAGCTCTTCAATTTAACCCTCAATTTTGAGGGTTTTTTGTTTGCAGATCCTTAAACAGGTAAATTTGAATAGTGAGAAATCAAAATGCANNTTAAACCATTTACTCAGCAACACCGGCCTAAGAAAAACCTGTTGATTTCGGGTATCAGTACTGTAATTGAAACATTAAAATCGGGCCAGCAGCTAGAAAGAATATACTTGCAGAATACAATAAATTCACCCGAGGCAGAAGAATTAAGAATTACAGCGGAAGAGTTTGGTACGCCAATAAATAAAGTGCCTTTTGAAAAATTACGAAATTTCAATGTTGAAAATCACAAAGGTTGTATTGCGGTTAAATCAAAAATAAAATACCAGAATTTACAGGATGTTATTTCTCTTGTCGTCGAAAATGGTGAAATGGCCCTATTTCTTTTGCTTGATGGCATAACCGATATCCGGAATATTGGTGCAATTGCCAGAACAGCATACTGTTGCGGAGTAAATGCAATAGTGATTCCGGAAAAAGGAGTGGGGGCCTTGAATGAAGATGCTATAGCTACCTCAGCAGGCGCCCTTGAAAATATTTCAGTTTGCAGAGTAAAGAGCCTTATAGCTGCCATTGAAGAAATGCATTTGAATGGAATAAAAGTTTATGCCAGCGATATGAAGGCTGGTGAAAATGTTTTTGCGATAGACTTTAAAGAACCTTGTGCCATAATTATGGGAAGTGAAGACAAAGGAATTCAAACCTCTCTATACAAAGTCTGTGATAATCGTTTTAATATACCTATGCAAAAAGATTTCGAGTCATTAAATGTCTCAGTTGCTGCAGGAATGATTTTGTATGAGGCTATGAGGCAAAGAATGACAGAAAGCAATATGTGAATTAAATAATAAACAATACTCCAGCTGCAAAACTTTCTTAAAGTTTAATTCTTAAATAATATTTATGGCCAATTAACGGATTCATTTGCCGTGTAAAGAGATTCAATTTTATCATTTTCATTTCCAAAGTAAAAATCAATAATCCTTTGGGGAATTTTAGAGGGGCGTACAGGCACTGAACCAAACAAATCATCCCACCATGTTACCGTTATTCCAATACATTTATCGGGGTATTTACAATGATGATAAATATGATATTGAACATGTTTATAAATTATTTTTTGAGTAAGATTTTGATGAAGGAAAAAATGCATTATTGCATAAGCGGGTAAACCAAAAAGGAAGCCTGTAATCAAAGTAAAATAATTATCCATCCAAATTGTAATGAATAGTAACATAATTCCTGCAAAACATAAAATACATCTCTGAATTCCTGAAAGCTTAATTTCAGTTGAATGTAAATGATGGTATTTATGATTCAAATCAATTTTACTTTTTTCCTTATTTTTTGTGTGCATTAAATACCTGTGTGTCATGTATTCAAAAAATGTCCAGGCAAAAAAACCTGTAGATAATAAAGCACATTGGAAAAAAATATGATTATAATTTTCGATCAATATATCAAAGGCCATCATAATTATAAAAATTGAAATAAATACCAGGATATAATCCAGAGGCCTTCTGTTGTTAGTGTTACGCATTTTATTTAGTAAAATTTTTATGTGTTTCATAACAAACATTTTAATAATTATCATTGGTTAATTATTTCTCTTAAAACAAATTGTAGCTTGAAAAATGTTCGGTCAATTTCAACTTTCCTGCATATATTATTTTGATAAGTGTAATAATTGTAATTCCCATCAGGAAGCGTAAGCCTGTATGTATCCGCAGCTACTTTTTTTATGCCTAGAAGTTTTTGAAAATTATCTGAATACACTTCATTAATATTTTCAGGAATATTTGTGTAGAGTTGCAGCATGTTATATCGGATTGGCTTACCTGAAATATATGTTTCATTTTTACCATCAATTATTTTATAAAAATTTCCCTGCGCTATTGTTGCTTTATTTGCTTTCTCAGTTCCATTTTGTTTTTGATAAAAAGAGGAATGCGTTAAGACCCCGTTTTCTAAGATTGCTGTTTCTGATAAATGATCGGTAATGGAAAAAATAAACCTGGTTTTTACATCTGAAATAAGATTGAGAAATCTTTTCTGATCAAGATTTAATTCATGGATAGATAATTCTCCTATTACCTCCCTATTCTTTAAAATATCATAGATGAGCTTTCTTTCCTGTGCCAATGATGTAAAATTCCAGCTAAATAATATAGACATAATCAGAACTATCATTTTGAATGAATAGATTCTATATTTTAATTTGAATAATAGCTGTTTCATTTTNNCCCAACCCGGGGTATCAAAAAAATAGTTGAAGCGATCTTTAAGGAGTTTGGCTTTTTTTATATCCTGTATTATTTTATTCCATTCATCAAAAGCAATTACAAATGGATTGTAGGATGTGATATTTTCAGTTAAGCCATAAGTTGGAGGAAAAATTTCTTCCTGGTAGGTTCCAAACATTTTATCCCAAATAATCAGGTTGCCTGCATGATTTTTATCGAGGTACGCCAGATCGCTGCCATGATGTACCNNCTGTGTGCAGCCAAAACTGGTAAATAGCACTTGCTGATTTCATAAAAAGTATCATGTAGGGATCAAACCCTATTAAAGGCATCCAGGCCCAAAACAGAAAAGTACCCGAAAGGTCACCTGTCCAGGGAACCCGGAACCCTGTTGAAAGCCTATACTTTTTTGATGAGTGGTGAACTTTATGCG
>PKYU01000361.1 GCA_003132765.1 Chitinophagaceae bacterium
AACCCTGCAGTTTACCATCTTCTCCGGGCGATCCATGTATCCCAATTAATACTGCGTCAAAAGTCACTTTTTCATCTTCACTTATTATTGAAAAATCATTTTTATCAACCAGGCTTTTATTTCCATTAGGTAATTCATAATACCATCCGTCAGGGGTAATATCAATTTTAAACAAATCATATCTTTCCCGGTCAACGTTCTTTTGAAAAGTTACCGCAGNNCTCCTGAGTATCCTCCTGTTACAAAAGCGATTTTTGGTTTCATGTCTGCTGATTAATATTTTCCGATTTGAATTGTTATCCTTGAGTAAAAAGCTTCACCATCTATAAAAAATTTGTGCATTAATCCGGATTTGGTAAAAATAAATTAGCACTTTTTGGAATTAATCATTACTCCCTGCCTGTTTTTTATTTTCTCCTACCCCTTCATTGCCGCTATCCAGCACAAATTTCCATTTCCCATTCTTTTGTTTTTTCCAGATACTCACATAAGTTCCTTTCATAGTGGTATCCCTCATTTCCAAATTATAAATACCGTAAGTATATCCCAGGTCACCTGAGGCAGCCATGCCTGCACCGGCTGGGCTCCACGTAAGTACAAAAGCTGTATCATTGGCCTTATTTAAGTAATCAATAGCATTCGNNTGGTCTAAGCAACACGCCTTCATGATCCATGTATTCTATGAAGGCTCTTTTCATTCCTTCACTCTTACTCAAGGCTGAAAATGCATCATCCGTTTTAATAATATTATCCACGGACATTTTATCCGAAGGATTATTTTTTTCTTTGCAGGAAATAGGTGCCCAAAAAAAGATAATCAGCAGAAACCAGTGGAACTGTATTTTTTTCAAGCGAGCCTGGTATTTTATTATTAGAAAAAAGGCGAAAGTATTTTACAATACCCTCGCCAAAACAGGAAATATCACCTGCCTTATAGGCCAACGGCCTTAACAATTTACCTATTGCTCAATTATATGTGCAACTGNNTCTACTGTTTCAACGTACATTTCATCCGGAACACAACAATCTACGGGGCACACGGCAGCGCACTGAGGTTCCTCATGAAAACCCTGGCACTCTGTGCATTTGTTAGGAACAATATAATAAATATCGTTAGCAATAGGTGGATTTCGTTGATAAGCATCCATCATAGATCCATCAAGTAAGGTTACCTGGCCTTTTACGGTTGTTCCGTCTGAAAAAGCCCATTCTACGCCACCTTCATAAATTGCGTTGTTTGGACATTCGGGCTCACAGGCTCCGCAGTTAATACATTCTTCAGTAATTTTTATCGCCATTTTTTAGAATTTAAGCATTTACAAGATGCAAATAATAAACGAATTTTGTTTTTATAATTTCTTACAAATATATAACAGATAATTATTTTATAAATGAATTTATCGCAAAGAATTCTACTGATGGAGAAGTTAGGAAATTATTTGACTTCAGATAGCCGGGAATTATCCACTATAAAACAAAAAGCTTATGAAAAAAATAAATGGTTTACTGAGGAGTTTGTAACGCTGGCCATAAAAAATATTGCAATACAGATGTTGCAAAAGGGCAATTTGCAGAATTGGATAAGCTATTACCGGCTGGATGATAATATACGGCCAAAGAGTATAGGAATTGTAATGGCCGGAAATATTCCTCTTGTTGGATTTCATGATTTCCTAAGCGTATTTATTTCTGGGCATAGCCAGGTAATAAAATTTTCTGAAAAAGATAATGTCCTGCTTCCTCATTTCATTGAAAAACTTACTGAGTGGGAACATGAAATAAACCAGGTAATAGAGGTGGCAGATTTACCCAAAGGCTGTGATGCTTATATTGCTACCGGAAGTAATAATTCTTCCAGGTATTTCCGTCATTATTTTGGAAAGTATCCATCATTGATCAGAAGTAATAAAACCTCCGCCGCCATTTTATCAGGGGAAGAATCTAAAGAAGAGCTTGAATTATTGGCGGATGATGTTCATACTTTTTTTGGTTTAGGATGCAGGAATGTTACAAAGTTATTTGTTCCGGTTGACTACGATTTCCTGCCATTCCTGAAGGCATTCAGGAAGTATAACTACTTTACTGATCATACCAAGTACAAAAATAATTACGATTATAACCTCGCATTCCTGATTATGAATCAAAAAAAGTATATGACAAATGAAAGCATTATATTGGCAGAGGATGAAAATATTTTTCCTGCAGTGAGCCAGCTACATTATACTTTTTATGAAAACAAAAACGTTATTGCCGGTGAATTAAAGCAAAATGAAAATATCCAGTGCATTGTAGGAAAAGGATCGATTGAATTTGGCCAGGCCCAAAATCCGGGGCTTTTTGATTATGCAGACGGAGCGGATATTATTCAATTCTTATTAGGATTATGAATAAGAAAAAATATACCAGCATTAAATTTGGTGTAGAATTTTGAGTTCAAAAAGAGTCTGTAAATTTGTAAATTTACATATTCGAAAGTCTTACTAATTAATTGTTAAAGGTAAAGGAGTAGTATTATTGATTATGTATAGTTGATTTAATTTTATATCGCAAAAGACAAGATGTCTCAACATAAATAATGAGGCATACGATTTGATCTTGTTCAATAAATTAATATAAATAAAATTTCCATAAATGAAAACAAGAAATATTTTTCTGACAGTAGTCATCAGTGCACTCACTACCCTGGCCGTTATATTTGGATATAACAAATATCAGCACGAAAATAATAACCCAAATTTCCAATCTTCAAACATTCCATCCAATTATAAATATGCCGGATTTCTTGATGGCAATGGTAATCCTTCGGGTGGCCCTGTAGATTTTACCGAGGCAGCAGCGGCAGCAATTCCTACTGTAGTTCATATTAAAACAAAAACAAATCCACGGCAGGTAAGCAACAATCTACCGAATCAAAAAAATCCATTCACTGATATGTTTGGAGATAATGATTTATTCAATCAGCTTTTTGGAAACGGCGGTGCCCAACGCACGTATCCTCAAATGGCTATGGGTTCAGGTGTAATCATAAGCGATGATGGTTATATTGTTACAAATAACCATGTGGTTGCCGGCGCAGATGAGGTGACTGTTACCCTGAGTGACAGGAAGACGTATACTGCAAAAGTTATCGGCTCGGACCCTGCCTATGATCTTNNAAAATTGATGCTAAAAATTTACCCTTCATGCTTTATGGTAATTCAGAGAGTGTAAAAATTGGGCAATGGGTACTTGCCATAGGGTATCCTTTGCAACTGGATGCAACGGTAACAGCAGGCATTATCAGCGCAAAATCAAGGACATTGGGCCTGAACCATGACAGAACAGGCGGACGTTCTTTGGCTGTAGAATCATTTCTTCAAACCGATGCAGCAGTGAATCCCGGTAACAGCGGAGGCGCGCTGATAAAT
>PKYU01000570.1 GCA_003132765.1 Chitinophagaceae bacterium
TATTACATAACCCCAGCCGGTGCATCTCAGGGTGCTCCCAATACGAGCCTTGCAAATTATAATCTTTATAATAATCATATTACGCTGGCTGCGCAAAACGGAAATAACTGGTTCAATGATATATTTAGATCCTCAGCGCCCATTATGAACCATAATATTTCACTAAGCGGCGGATCCGGCAAATCATCCTATTATTTGTCGGTTAATTATATGGATCAGCAAGGCACGTTGATTGAGACAAGCTTAAAAAGATATACACTTAGATTCAACTCTACTTTTAGTTTAGCTAATGATCATATCCGCATTGGAGAAAATGTATTTGCCTTCTACAAAACTAATCCTGGATATTTTAATGCACCAGGTGTAAATTCCACTAATGCTAGAAACGCTGCCTATGGTATTCCCAACATCATCCCGGTACATGATATCGCGGGCANNCTTGGCAACCAGTGGAACCCGGTAGCCATACAGGAACGCCAGGCAAACAACCAACGTAATAACTACCAGGCCACCGGAAACGTGTTCGCAGATGTGGATTTCCTACAACATTTTACCGCTCACACAAGCATAGGTGGAACCGCTGACTATAATTATTTTAATGGTTTTGCTTCAACAGCTTATGAAAATGCTGAAAATAACCACAATGCCAACTTTTATTTGGAAAACTATGGCTGGACAAGCAGCGTAGTTTGGACGAATACTCTGAAATATGCCAACAAAATAGGGAATCATGATATCAGCGTTATTGCAGGAAGTGAGTATATCAAAAATTCCGGCAGGGCTTCCCAGTCAACACGCGGTAATTATTATATCACCGACTCAAGCANNCCACTCCGTATCACCAGGCGATATTCTCAATCTTTGGCCGACTGGATTATAATTATAGCGGTAAATATTATGTGAGCGGAACCATTCGAAGGGATGGTGCGTCTGTGTTTATTCCTGCCCAGCGATATGGCAATTTCCCGTCAGTAACTGCAGGCTGGAGAATTTCACAGGAATCGTTTATGAAAAATGTAAGCTGGCTAAACGAACTTAAGTTACGTGGTGGTTGGGGTAAGCTGGGATCCATTAGTAATATCAATCCTACCAATGCTTATACCTTGTATGGCCAGGTGATCAACCGCTCGTATTATGACATTAATGGTACCAGCAATAGTTCTGTTGCGGGGCTTTATGTAAGCCAGTATGGAAACCCAAATACTACGTGGGAGCAGGATGTTTTGACCAACTTTGGCTTTGACGCCAGCATTCTACAAAATAAGATTGACCTGACTATTGAATATTATAAAAAGGCAATCAGTGGATTACTTTTCCAGCCACAGGTACCTGGAACAAATGGCGGGGCCGCCACTCCTTTTAAAAATTCAGGAAACGTTGAAAATACAGGCATTGACCTGGCACTAACCTATCATGGGAAAATTCAAAAAGATTTCAGGTTCGACGTGACCGGTACTTTCACTTCTTATAATAACAAGGTCGTTAGCCTTCCTCTCGGAACAAAATACATAGACGTTGGAGCCCCAACCGTCACCTCAAGAATACAACCTGGCCATCCGCTTGGTGCATTCTTTGGCTATAAGGTTATTGGATTGTTTCAAAACTATGCTGACGTAAACAAATCTCCAACACAGCAAAACGCTGCTCCCGGACGGTTCAAATACGAAGATGTAGATCATAATGGAATAATTGATGCCAATGACAGAACTTTCTTTGGAAATCCAAATCCAAAATTTACTGCCGGGCTGAATATCTCAGCGAATTATAAAAACTTTGATTTCTACAGTTTTTTTTATACTTCGGCCGGTAATGATATTATTAATTCGGTTAAGGGATCAACGGATTTCCCTCAGGGATTTGGCAACCAAATGAGCAGAAACGTGGCCGTAAATTCGGCAAGACTTATTAATGCATCAGGTCAGCCTACTAATGTGAATGATCTAACAGCCCAGGTTGCTAATCCCGGAACAAAAATTCCCATGCTGGAAAAAAGTGCCAATTTCAGTAATTCAGGAGTATTCAATTCTTATACAATGGAAAAGGGTTCATTTCTCCGGTGTAGAAACCTTACCGTCGGATACACTATTGTATCTGGTGCGCTTAAGCGATTGCATTTTGATAAACTACGTGTTTATGGACAAGTGCTGAATCTTTTCACTATTTCCAAATATTCGGGATTGGATCCTGAATTAAACCCCGGCAGCAATATCGCTTTTGGTTACGACGGCGGGGTATACCCTAATAATCAAAAGACTTTCAATTTAGGTGTAAATGTTACACTCCATTAAACTATTTTATAAAATTAATTTATATGAAAAAAAATTCTAAGTGGATACTTCCCGGTATGATCCTAATACTTGCTATTGTCATTTATGCGTGCAACAAGAAATTAAATATACAGCCGCAGGGATCGCTCATCGCTGCCAATCTTAATAATAATTCCGGTGTTCAGGGGCTATTGATTGGCGCCTACCGGCTTTTGTCTGGTGAAGATAATCCATGCCAAAATTGTNNATATGGCAATGAAGCAGCTGATGACGCATATAAAGGTTCTACACCCTCTGACCAACCGGACGCTATACCAATATTAACCTGGTCACTAGCGCAGGGCGGTACCAGTGTTTATCTCGATGAAAAATGGGTCACCCTTTACAACGGAATTCAGCGGGCAAACGATGTAATCCGCACAGTTCGGCTATCCCCTAGTATTTCGTCAGCAGACACTACAGAGTATGTAGCTGAAGCCAGGTTTCTGCGTGGCTTTTATCATTTTGAAGGCAAAAAAATGTGGAACAATTTTCCATATGTAGATGAGAGTATCTCTTATGCAAACGGGAACCTGAACGTGCCAAATTATGACAATGGAGCTTATATAGATATTTGGCCGAATATAGAAGCAGATCTCTCGTATGCAATGAACAATTTGCCCGGCACGCAACCAAATATCGGAAGGGTGAATAAATGGGCCGCTATGTCTTTTCTTGCANNTTTGAACATAAATATAGCGCGGCAAAAGCATTATTTGACCAGGTAATTGCCAGTGGTACTACTTCTAATGGTACCAAGTATGCACTTGAACCAATCTACCAAAGCAATTTTAATCCCGCACAAAAGAATGGCTCCGAAAGTGTGTTCGCATGTCAGGCTTCGGTAAACGACGGGTCATCAACTTCAACTAACGGTGGGAATGGGAATACTGGCGATGAGCTTAATTTCCCTTACAACCACGGGCCGGGTTG
>PKYU01000359.1 GCA_003132765.1 Chitinophagaceae bacterium
AGTGCGGTGAATAAAATCAGGGAGTATTTACTGCCATATCCTCCATCATCACCGTCGATTGCTTTGTTCAAAGATGGAAAATTGGTACATTTTATAGAAAGACATCACATAGAAGGCAGATCAGCGCAAATGATTGCAGGTAATCTGTCTGCCGCTTTTGAAGAATATTGTTAAACAAATAGTTTTAAAATTATCATCCATTCATAAGTCAAAGCATTTTGTTTTTATATGCTTGCAACCATTCTTTTACAGAGTAAAATTAATGACACAGTTTTTTATCTAAATTAAAGAGCGGCTATGTATCCAAATTTATATTATGCTATCAATGATTGGTTTGGGTGGAAAATCAATGCCTTAAAAATATTTTACACTTTCGGAATTTTTGTTGCCCTTGGGTTCATTGCTGCAGCATATTTTTTAACGCTGGAGCTTAAACGCAAAGAAAAGGCGGGATTCCTGCAACCAAGGGAAGAAAATATTACCGTTGGTGAACCGGCATCGACATTTGACCTATTTATTAATGCGCTCGTGGGTTTTATTTTTGGATTTAAGCTTATTGGTGCTTTTCTTGCCAGCAGGTCCCCGGGTTTGGATATCCAGGAATACATTTTTTCAACTTCCGGAAACTGGACCGGAGGGATTATTGCTGCAGGCATACTGGTGTATGTGAAATACCGGGAAAAACAAAAGCAAAGGCTTGCCAAACCTTNNAAGGTTCATACGGGTATGGCCACACGACAGGGTAGGCGACATCATAATTTTGGGTTTGGTCTTTGGAATTTTGGGCGCAAAGCTTTTTGATAACCTTGAAAACTGGGACAGATTTATTCAAAATCCGTTAGGTAATTTACTTTCACCCAGCGGTCTTACATTTTATGGGGGACTGATTTTTGCCGCTATTGCTATATGCACTTACGCATATAAAAAGGGTATTAGCATTTTACATATTATTGATGCAGCAGCTCCTGCCTTAATGATTGCATACGCCATAGGGCGCATCGGATGCCAGGTTGCCGGTGATGGCGATTGGGGCATTTATAATAGCGCTTATATAAGTGATAAACCCGCTCATGTAATACCCGCATCGGCAGATGATTTTCAATCTAAACTAAGACAGAATTCAAACTATTTTCTCAATGGATTAGTAAGCGATGCTGGCGGAACAAATGAAGTAGTTACGGATCGTCATTCTGAATCATTGGACAAGGTTCCGCACAGAAGCTTCCGTGGGCCATCATTTTTACCAACCTGGCTGTTTGCCTATACATATCCTCATAATGTAAATGAAGATGGGATTCTGCTGAATAACTGCGAAGGGAAATACTGCAGAGCTTTACCACAACCGGTTTTCCCAACCCCCTTTTATGAAACATTTACCTGTACATTACTATTCCTTTTTCTCTGGTTGGTCAGAAGAAAGATAAAAATCCCTGGAGTCATGTTTTCATTGTATCTAATATTAAATGGTATTGAAAGATTCCTTGTCGAAATTATCCGTGTAAACACTACCTATTCAATCTTCGGCTTTCATCCAACCCAGGCAGAATTGATTTCTGCCGCTCTTGTTATCACGGGTACTTTAGGGATAATTATTTTCAAAAAGAGAAATAAAATGATAACAATTTAATGTAGACTCAATTTTCAATTCTGTTTCGTTATCATGAATAATTAAAGCTAAACTGCTTGATTTTCAATATCAAATCCTCCCACATTATTTAAAAAGATCATTTTGGCCAGACGGAAAATTCAATAAACCCCCAATTCGTTTTACTTAAGCGTTGCTGTAACCTTTCGTTACAGNNAGCTTTCGTTTATCCAAACAAATTACCGGCCGCTCATAATTAAAAATTGCCTTATGTGTATAATTATGTACTATGTTAAACAAAGTACATAGTTTCGCTATGTAATATTTTAAACATAGTATTAAAACACTTTACCATGACCAGATCAACTCTTCTAACACTTCTTTTCTTGATTTTTTCAAAATTCCTTATTGCCCAGGGTACTGACGGAAGTATCAGTGGTAAAGTTATGGATGGCGGCGATCAAAGAATAATTGATGCCGCAACCATTTCCCTTTTTAAATCAACAGATTCTTCGCTGGTAAAAATTGACCTGGCGGATAAATCCGGTAATTTTTTGTTTGAGAATCTTATTCCGGGTAAGTATTATTTGTTAGCAACTTCTTCGGGACATCTTGGGGTTTACAGCCCGGTATTGGAAGTAAAAAATAATTCAACAATTGATGCAGGCACTTTGCATTTAATAAATAATCTTAAGACATTGGATGCCGTAAACGTTACCGCTGTTATAAAAAAACCATTTATCGAAAGAAAGATTGACCGGACTGTTATAAATGTTGAATCGCTTATCAGCAGCGCAGGATCTTCAGCATTGGAGGTACTGGAAAAAGCGCCCGGCGTTACCGTTGATAAAGATGGAAATGTGAGTCTCAAAGGAAAGCAGGGCGTATTGATCATGTTGGATGGAAGGCCTTCTTATCTTAGTGGACAGGAATTGGCGAGCCTTTTGAAAAGCATGCCTTCCACTGAGATAGAACAAATTGAGATTATGACGAATCCTTCTGCAAAATATGATGCAGCAGGTAATTCAGGCATTATCAACATAAAAACAAAAAAGAATAAAGCAAAACGAATCAACGGAAGTGTAACTGCAAGTGTTATCCAGGGAAAATATACGAAAACCAATAATAGCTTAAATCTTAATTACCGAAACGGGAAAATAAATCTTTTTGCAAATTATGATTTTTCCTATTGGAAAGGGTATAATGACCTGCACTTAATAAGAAATTTCAGAGATTCAGTTACAAAGGCCCTTGAAACGATTTTTGACCAGCAATCACAAATGAAAAACAGCGGAACATATCAGAATCTGAAGATAGGATTGGATTATAATGCCAGTAAAAAAACAACTTTGGGCGTTGTAATTTCCGGATATGTTAATCCCAGCAGTAACCCCGGACTGAATACAACATATCTTAAAGATGCTTATAATAATGTAGATTCAATTGTAACTGCCAACAATGCAAATAGCGGGAAGTCAAATAATTTTTCAACAAATCTAAATCTCCGTCATTCATTTGATACAACCGGCAAAGAATTTACGGTTGACCTGGATTATCTTACCTATTATCAAAACAGAGACCAGCTATTTGTTAACCAATTTTTGAGTCCTGACTATTCAGTAAGCAGACCGGAAAGCATTTTGAAAGGAACATTGCCTTCTATGATAAATATTTATTCAGCCAAAACTGATTTTACATTTCCGCTGAATAAGGGTGCAAAGATTGAAACTGGCGCTAAAAGCAGTTATGTAACTACAGATAATGATGCCTTATACCAGGATAATACACCTACCGGGTATATAACCGATGAGGGAAAAACCAATCATTTCATTTATAAGGAAAACATAAATGCAGCGTACGTAAATTATAGCAGGCAGATAAAAAAATGGGGCGTTCAGGCAGGGCTGCGGGCAGAGAACACAAATGCATACGGTCACCAGGCTGGAAATGCAACGAGCCCGGATTCTTCATTCACCAAAAATTATGTAAATCTTTTCCCCACAGCCTATGTTAGTTACCAGGCTGATAAGAAAAATACATTTTCAATTAATTATGGTCGCAGAATCGATCGGCCGGCTTATGAGGATTTAAACCCATTTTATTATTTCCTTGATGAATATACTTACCAGGTCGGCAATACATTGCTGCAACCGCAGTATACTAATAATATTGAATTGTCTCANNCAGCCATACAAGTAATGTTTTTACTGACGTTATCAAACAGGAAACGGAAAAGAGAATCACTTATCAAACAAAAGAAAATATTGCCTCAATGACTAATTATGGATTAGCAGTTAGTGCCTATTTCCCGGTAACAAAATTCTTAACTTCTAATATCTACAGCAATGTTTCTCATAATGCTTATAAGGGCGCTCTTGACGGCGGATTCCTGAATGTGAACGCATTCTCCTTTTTTGCAAATATGAATAACCAGTTTAAATTTAAAAAAGGCTGGAGCGCAGAGTTCAGCGGATTTTACAGGTCGAAGGGAATTGAAAGCCAGTTAGTGATGGACCCCATGTGGAGA
>PKYU01000370.1 GCA_003132765.1 Chitinophagaceae bacterium
CATTTACTACGCCGAAAGTAGTAAAGGATGAGGAAGTTATTAAACCCCCACCAGATGTAAAACAAATTGAGGAAGCCAAGGTGGATGTGAAGACTGTTGCTGGTACAAAAGATTTGGGTATCATAACGGCTCCTCCCATAGAAAGCAAAGGAACGCAGGTAATGGCAGCACCGGTTGAAAAGAAAGAGGAAGAGGATAAGATATTTACCAAAGTGGAGATCGAAGCTTCTTTCCCCGGAGGTCCCAGTGCATGGACTGAATATGTAAGAAAGTCCATAGAAGCCAACCTCGATGAATTTACTGATAGGGATTTTGGAACATGTGATGTAAAATTTATTGTGGATAAGGCAGGTAAGGTAAGTAATGTTGAGGCCACAATGATGAAAGGAACCAAACTGGCTGAAGTGGCAACCAACATTATAAGGCGGGGACCTAATTGGCTACCTGCACAACAAAATGGAAAAATGGTAAACTCTTACAAAATTCAGCGAGTTACCCTTTTAAATCCCAATTAATAAAATAAGTATTTCAAATCATAATTNNCGAACAGGAAGTATGGTCCCCTGCTTTTAAACAACCATAGAAACGATTCCGGCTTAGGTTTATATCCATCAATTGATACCAATCCTATTCTTTATAACCCTATCAATTACCATAATAACTGCTATGTTGAAGAATTTACATGGGTAGCAGCCAAGATAATTTATCATGCAAGGTCATAGAAATGGAAAGTTTTCGATTAATAAGTTCTGTATTTTTAGCCTGAAAACCACGGCAATAGGGCTTTTTGAAAATTAGTTCTTTGTAAATAAGGTATAAATAGCCAGAAAGATATGCCCATAGTGGTACAATATTTGCAAGAGTTAAACGAGGCGAATTACGCCACTAAAATTTACTTTTAATCCTGAAAAATCAAGCTATGAAAAAGAAACTATCATTTGCAATCCTGTTGCTGGCACTATTTGCTTTTACTTCAGTATTTTTTAATTCCTGCAAGAAAGATGTATCTGTTAGTACCAATGCTCCGGGTAGCGGTCAGCAGCATGTGTCATTGTACCTGACAGACAGCCCGTCTGATTATTTTGCTAAAGTATTCATTGAAATCGATTCAGTAAGCGTTTTGGTAGATACCTGCGCAAGGGATTCGTCCAAATCGAGATCAGGAGAAGATCATGATCGCGATCATCACAATAGCTGGGGTGCTCGGTATGCAGGCGATTCCTGTAATATTTGGGAAACTCTAGCCTTCCAGCCTGGCGTTTACAACCTGCTCGCTTTAAGAAATGGTTTGGATACTGTTCTTGCCCAGTCAAATATTAATGCCGGAGTCATCAAATATATAAAGCTTTCGCTGGGAGATAGCAACTATGTGGTTCTGAGGGATAGTACCATTAAACCATTACAGTTCCGCGGTTGGTTTGATTCTACTATTTATATTCCTGTGGGTGATGGATTTATGGATCATTATGAGTCCGGTCGCTCCAGGTGTTGGCTAGATTTTGATATCGGTCGTTCCATCATACCATTTGGCAGAGGTTTTTGGCTTCACCCTTATTTCAGGTGCTTTATTCAGACTAATACTGGTAGCATCAAGGGAGAGGTTCTTCCAACCGATGCACATGCCGTTATCACAGTAACAAGCAGCTCTGATACAGCTACAGCCATTCCATCGGATGAAGGTGAATTTATGATAAGAGGATTGCAGGCAGGAAATTATATTTTGAAAATTACATCTTCTAACGGGTATGCAGATTCGACCATTAATAATGTGAATGTAGTAGCTGGCAAAACAGTAAATATTGGCGTAATTAAACTGCATCCATAAACAAATCTGCTGATAGATATATTTTAAAGCCGGGCTCATTGTCAGCCCGGCTTTTTTAATTTATAACTATGAAGCTTTTATTCTGGACAAGGTTTCGCCGGACCATTATCAGATCTGTACATATTTGATAAATTGAATATTAACTCTTTCCCGCTTGCGGATCATTGTTAATTTTTTTGTATTCAATATAGGAATAGACAATTGGTATGATAGCCATAAGGAATATGCCGCTGAACATTATAATTGTTGCAACCACCTGGGGAAGAAAGAAAACCGCTATTGCTAAAATGATACCGCTGTAAAACCATATTTTTCCAGCCAGTTCGTGGGTTTTGCGCCATACCAAATCACTCGATAAGGTCCACGGCGTTCTGATACCCACAAAAAAATTGGAACGCACCGTACGCAGATAATTACCAAGCAATGCAAAAAACAAAAGGATTCCCGAAAAAAAAGCATTCATTTTCAGAGGGGCTCCACCGGATGTAGTTTGGGTAATGAAAATAAAAATCCCCGCAAGTAACATATGAATCAGGAGGCGAATATTTTGATATGAGCTTCCAAAAAACGCATAATTCTTCCTGCGCGGATCAATGCGGGGAATATAAAAAAGGATAAAATAAATAATAAGATTCATCACAGGCAGCAATAACAATGCAAAAGTCTTTCCGGAATAATCATCAGGCACTCCTTTATAATTAAAATGCGTTGGCACTATATCTGGAACCTTATTCCAAATAACTAAAACATAGATAAAAGGCAATAATATTAAAAGCCAGATAATGGCTTCTTTCTTTCTGTTAACCTGTTGCATAGCTGATAATTTCAGTTAAAGATTTATTTTTTCTTTTTTGTTCCCAGTTGATATAACCATTTAAGCATTTCATCAAGCTCGGTAGTGTTTATAGAATAAGTGATAAACTGTCCCTGCTTTTCAGCAACTACAAGATTTCCACGTTTCAAAATATCCAGGTGATGGGAAATACTTGGTTTTGATATTTTAAAAGAGTCAGCAATTTCACCAGCTGTAAGATCCTTTTTCTTTAACATGTCAAGTATTTTTCGCCTTGTAGGATCGCTGAGTGCCTGGAAAAGATGATTCATAATTAATTAGATATTTAGACAAGTATCTAATTACAAAAATAGGAATTTCTTTCAAATATGGAAAAAACAGCCGCGGCATAATTTTAATGACACTACCCAGCTTTGTCTCATATAAATTTTTGAAGACGGTATTTTACCCTATTATAGATANNAGATAGAAGGTAACATTCGAAAAGGGCATCATGTGGTAAAAAATGAAGAATTTACAAATGATGAAGATTGGCTATACAATGTAACTTTTGTCATGTTTTTTGTGGAAGAATTTGTAAACCTTTGATGAAAACTTATTTATGAGCAATCAGAATTTCGCACCAGAAACCCAAATGATGGGTTATGGTTACAGCCCCGAACTGAATGAGGGAGCAGTGAAATGTCCCATCTATCAAACCTCAACATTTGTTTTTAAAACTGCAGAAGATGGCAAATCCTTTTTGCAGATGGCCCAAGGAAAACCCGGGCATGAAGGAGAGAAAATGGGTTTGATCTATAGCAGGATAAACAATCCGGGCATGGAAATTCTTGAACAACGTTTGAAACTATGGGACTAAGGTGAGGCTGCTGCCGCCTTTTCCAGTGGCATGAGTGCCATCGCCACCTCAATGGTAAGTTTCTTAAAACCCGGAGATGTTCTATTGTACAGCAACCCCATTTATGGTGGCACTTATAAATTCATCCACCAGATGCTGCATCATTGGGGCGTTACATCTATTGGATTTAATGCTGGTGAAACCAAAGAAGATATTATTAAAAAAATTGAGGAAAACAATGCGGGTCAAAGACTCAGCATGATTTATGCAGAAACGCCTGCCAACCCCACCAATGATTTAATTGATATCACAATGTGCGCCGAAATTGCCGCAATGTATTCAACTGAGGAAAAGAAAGTTTTGGTTGCAGTAGATAACACTTACATGGGTCCTCTTTGGCAGCATCCACTAAAGCATCGTGCGGATATTGTATTATACTCTGCAACAAAATATATCGGCGGGCACAGCGATTTAATTGCAGGCGCTGCTGTTGGAAATAAAAAAATTATCCAAAGAATCAAAAGAAGCCGCACGGTATTCGGCACCATGATAGATCCGAATAATAGTTGGTTATTAATGCGCAGCCTGGAAACTTTAAAAAACAGAATGGAAGTAGCGGCGGCTAACGCAGAAAAAGTGGCCAATTATTTATTGCAACATCCTAAAGTGGAAAAGGTGTATTACCTGGGCTTTACAAAAACCAACAACCCGACACAGGTTGCTATTTTAGAAAAGCAATACCTGAGTAATGGGGCAATGTTAAGTTTTGATGTGAAAGGAGGAGAAAAGGAAGCTTTCCGCTTTTTAAACCATCTTCAGCATATCAAATTAGCGNNAGCCTTGCCGAACACCCTTTCAGTATGACTCATGCCGATGAGCCCTCTGAAGAAAAAAATAAGTTGGGGCTTACAGAAAAAATGGTCAGGCTGAGCATTGGTATTGAAAACTGGCAGGATATTATATGGGATATTGAACAGGCGCTAAAAACTGTGTAATTTCTTAACGCTTATTAATTCCCTTCAATGAACAAATCCCTTAATAGAGTCGGAGATTAGGAAGAAATTAATAAATAAATGGAAAAACAATTTTTCTTCCTTTTGGATAATCTGTGAAATTTTGGTGATACCAATCATGATGATTCTTTGATCGGGGTACAAGGTTTGCAAAAGTCCAGATCATAAATGACAATGCCGGAAGATTCCAGGCCATTAAAGCAAAACCGGTCCATTCTATTATTTCCCCGAATAGATTTGGTGTTGAAATATAATCGAAAAGAAAACCATTAGGAATTTTATATCCTATTTCTCCCTTTTTTCTCAGGCCTATGAGAATGAAGTCTGATTTCCAATTGATGAACACACCCGTAAAAAACAAAAATATCCCAAAAATGAATTGGGAGCTCACCAGCCAGTCGTAACCATAAGATTCTGGTGAAGCAAGTTCAGAGAGATAATAACCATTTAAGCCAGCATTAACGATATTAAAAAGTATTCCACTTACAACAATAATAACAGGCATTCTCTTTGGTGTTGACTTTATCCGCAAAGGATAAATAAAGGTCCGGTTTACATAATGAATGANNTGATACTCAAGGAAGGAAGTTCCATAATAAACCAACCCAATTTGTTGTTGACAGAACGGCCCCATTTTTCTGAAGTATGTCTTCCAAAAGGCGCCTTTATGAAAAACATGGTTACATGTACTATTAAAGCAATGGCAATCCATCCATAAGTTATAACCTCAAGAGTTTCTAATTTCATAATCTGTTAAAGTAGCTGATTTTCCTTCTGCCATGCAAAAAAGTCATTTAAAGTTTCTTCTAAAGGCCTGCATTGATGATTCAGTTCGATTCTTGCCTTTGTGTTATCCATATTCGGGTGCCCATTTATTATTGCATTGATTGACTCTTTGGTGAAAGAAGGAGCGGATTTATTGATATGAGCATACATAGAAACAAAAGGCAATAACATTTTCAGTAGCCGGTATGGTATTACTTTTTGCGGAACTTTTTTTCCTGTTACTCCATTTATTGCCCTGGCAAGATCTTTCAGGCTGTAATATTTCCCCGATAATAAATATATTTCCCCGTTTCTCCCATTTGAAATTGCATTTATTATCGATTGGACAAGATCCCGCACGTCAACTAAATCATAGCCGCCTTCCGGCAGGAAGGGGATTTTCTGTAAATAGAAATCTTTCAATGCGGCTCCCATTTTTGAAGGTTTGAAATCAAATGGGCCAATAGCGCAGCTTGGCCTTATGATTACAATTTCTGTTGATCCTTTTCGGGCTGCTGACAATAGAAGTTGTTCTCCTTGCGCCTTTGAATAATCGTACGCATAAGCATCCGAATTTTTGTAGGGCCTCGATTCATCATAGGGCAAAGAATGCGGCAATTCCGTAACTGCATGAACACTGCTGATATGA
>PKYU01000230.1 GCA_003132765.1 Chitinophagaceae bacterium
ACGAACCAAAAAAGAAAACGTACATGCTG
The DNA here is from genome assembly GCA_003132765.1 of Chitinophagaceae bacterium. Lineage (GTDB taxonomy): Bacteria > Bacteroidota > Bacteroidia > Chitinophagales > Chitinophagaceae > Ginsengibacter. The sequence continues at coordinate 30 of PKYU01000230.1, forward strand.
TATTTATTTTTACCGCCACCCTTTGGTTATCCATCACTACTGTCGTCGGCCTCTTCCTTATATATAATTTTACATACAATATTTTGTCAAAAGATTCTATGGCTTATTTACCGCTTCATGCACAACTGGGAATTATCGGGTGGTTTCTTTTATTGGTCATCGGTGTTGGTTCCCGCTTAATTCCATTATTCCTTATCTCTAAATATAATAATGAAAAACTATTATGGTGGATTTATGCTTTGATCAATTTCGGGCTGATCACCTTCATCATAACTTTTTTATATGCTGATAGTCAGGGGATATTCTTTTTACCCGTGACAGCAATTTTTATTTCCTTAGTGATGTTCGGATATTTTTGTTATAAAGCTTATCAGGACAGGCTCCGAAAAAAAGTTGATGATCAACTAAAGATATCATTGCTTTCAGTTTTAATGATGTTCTTACCATTAAGTTGTTTACTGGTTATAATTGTCTTGTTATTATTTTCAATTGATGATCCCGGATTAATATTAACTTATGGTTTTTGCATTTTCTTTGGCTGGATAACTACAATTATTTTAGGAATGACTTTTAAAACACTTCCATTCATACTGTGGAACAAAACTTACCATAGCAAAGCTGGCGTGGGAAAAACGCAAAATCCAAGAGAACTATTTAATAATAGAATATTTAAATTAATGATCGCAGCCTATATGTCCGGATTTATTTTATTTATTTCAGGTATTCTTCTTGCCAATGAGATTGTTTTAAAAATAGCCGCCCTGCTTTTGCTGGTCGCTGCCATCCTTTACAATAGAAATATATTTAAAATGTTCCTGCATAAACCTCAACTGCTATGAATATAATAACCAATGATAATGAAAAGATCATCCGGGCAACAGATGCGGTGAAAGATGTAATTGATCCGGAAATCGGGTTGAACGTAGTCGATCTTGGCTTGATTTATCAAATCGATTTTGATGAAGATAAAAGAAAAGTTTATTGCACAATGACGCTTACGACACAATTTTGTCCCATGGGTCAATCAATATCCGACGGTGTAACCAATGCGCTTGAACATACCTTTCCGGAATTTAAAATTGAAGTAAATGTTGTTTTTAACCCGCCATGGAATTCACAAAAGATAAGTGAAGAAGGGCGAGAATTTTTAAATCAATAGTTATGCTAAGTAATACCTGTAAAACCGCGATAAAGGCCGTAATATATCTTAGTTCAAAATTTGACTCTGAAGAAAATGCCGGAATTAAAGAGATTTCGGAATTCATAAATGCCAGTGAACATACCGTAGGAAAAATATTACAAACGTTGGTACGGCAAAATATCATTAACAGTATGAAAGGTCCTACCGGGGGCTTTTTTATTTCCAAAGAACAACAAAAACAACCTATTNNAGCCATTGACGGCAAAGAAATTTTTAGATACTGTGGATTAGGTTTAAGTAAATGTTCATCCAGCCATCCCTGTCCCATACACGATGATTATAAAGAAGCCCGGGATATTGTTGGAACCTTATTCAGGAAAAAAAGTGTAATGGATTTATGCAAGCCCGTTACTAACGGAGTAGCGTATTTGATAGGATAACGGATGTATTCATATTCCCAAAGAAGCTATTATTGATTTGCCATTCGGTAATAAGTCCGATTGGCACTCCTTGAATTAAAATATCAATCTAAAATTGATGAATAGAAAATTTCGAGTGTAAACTCTTCATATCATCACTTATTCCCTTACCTATTTTTGCACAATGTTGCGTGGTTTTGATATTTCTGTGACCTAGCATTTTAAAAACTGTCTCAATAGGAACCCCATTACTTATGGTAACCGTGCTATCGAAAGCGCACCTTGGCTTATGATGCGTAAGATTATTATTGATCACACCTGCATCGGTTATTTCCTTAAGGTTGAATTCATTTTTTGGTTACTTATACAGATAATAAACGTTAGTAAATGAAGTATTCATTTTACCTTCAGGNNGAAAGTAAAATCAAGGTTTGAGGCATTTTCATGAAGTTTTTAATAATATATATGATTTATTTTCCCTTATCCGTATGTGTTTTTAATTTTCCGAATATATCATTTACCGGCAGGATACTTTGAATAAATACCTTGGTGAAAGGAGGTTCCTGGTGAAGAAAGGATGCGATCAAAAATATGTTTTTGACAATACTATCGGGCTTAATATTTGCAGCCAGGTCATTTACTCCAATTAAAGAAGATGTTGTGGTAGATGGTATAGCGCCGATTATGATTAACGCTTACGGCAAACGGGGTTAAAATAAACTTCTTAATTATTGGCAGTGAGAAACCTAAAAGTATACCCTTCTGGATATTCGTTTTCGTTGTCTTGTTTATAGGGTGGGCAATTTATTTTCCTGTATCATCAGCATCTGTAAACCTGTTTAAATGAAAAGAAGTATAGAGAACCTTTACGATGTACAGATAATTAACTTTTCTAAAATGAGTTAAAACAAAAATGATAAAATGGAAGAAAAATTTAATGACGCAACTACGAAACGCCCGCAAGGGGCATGCACGATAGATGCATCTTTGGTTAAAATAAACCTTATCTTATCTCGCTTATTGAACAGATAAGGGAGGAGAAACCATGGAATGACGGTGATCGGAATGCTATAACCATTTTAAAAACAAATGGTATGCGTATCGTGCTCATTGCATTGCATAAAGGAGCTGAAATGATCAAACATATAGCAGACGGCATTATTAGCCTGCAAGTGCTGGAAGGGCAAATAATATTTAAAATGGATGAGCACTCTGTTGAATTGGGCAAAGGGCAAATGCTGACATTGCATGAGAGTATTCCGCACAATGTGCTAGCTAAAGAGGAAACGATTNNGGAAAATAATAGAAGCCATAAAATAAAACCCGACATGGAACAACATATAGTAAGAGTAAAATCAGTTGATAAAGCCACTCGTGATGTACTGAAAATTGTAACTGAAAACCCTCAGAAATACACATTCACGCCAGGGCAAGCCACCGAAGTTTCTTTAAACAAAAATGATTGGAAGGATGAAACAAGACCTTTCACTTTCACTTGTCTGCCAGAGAATGATTACATCGAGTTTACCATTAAAACTTATCCCTCTCATAAAGGAGTTACCAACCAGCTTCTGCAACTTAAAATGGACGATGAGTTGATTTTGCATGATGTGTTTGGCGCAATCAGTTACAAAGATGAGGGTGTATTTATTACCGGAGGTGCTGGAGTTACTCCGTTTATCTCCATCTTCACGTATCTTCAGTCGAAAAATGAAATAGGCAATAACAAACTCATCTTTGCCAATAAAACAAGAGATGACATAATACTCGAACAGGAATTTAATAAATTATTAGGCAATAATTTCATTAACATATTATCAGATGAAAAGGTTGATGGTTATGCGAAGGGATTCATTACCCCGGATTTTCTAAAATCAAATATTTACAATCTCAACAAATATTTTTATGTATGTGGGCCTCCACCAATGATGGATGCAATAGAGAACATGTTAGCGAATTTGAATGTAAATGAAAAATCAAATATCAAAGAAGCATTTTAGTTAAGTAAATGGCTAAAATTATGGAAACAGAAAAAGATCTCAATGCCAAAATTCTGAAAATTACTATGGCTATATTAGAAAAGTATCCTGAATTGTCTGAATATTTAGGAGAAATGCCAGTTACAATCCCTGAAACGAAAATTCCAGAAATAAATATTACGAACTTAAGAGCGTATTATGATTCGCTTACTTCAATATTGGAGAATTATATTCTTGAACACAATCCAGATAGCGCAAAATAAAAGTTAAAATAAAAAGAGTATATGAAAAACCAGATAAAGAAGATGGTATGCGTATTCTCGTGGACAGGCTTTGGCCAAGGGGTTTGACAAAAGAAAAGGCAAACGTTGATATATGGTTAAAGGATATCGCACCCAGTACTGAACTTCGAAAATGGTTTAGTCATGAACCAGCTAAATGGGCAGAGTTCAAAAAACGCTTTCATAATGAACTGAAAGAAAATAATGAACAGGTATTGCTATTGAAAGAACAATTGAAAAAAGGACCTGTAACGTTAGTTTATGGCGCAAAAGATGAGGAACATAACGAAGCGCTTGTGCTT
>PKYU01000192.1 GCA_003132765.1 Chitinophagaceae bacterium
AGCCCTGGCTCTTCTTAAGTCTCCTTTAGGGTGAGGAGCATCAAGTGTATTTTGGTCATTTGTATAGGCATGAATAGTAGTCATAAGGCCTGCAACAATTCCAAATTTATCGTTTAGAACCTTAGCCATCGGGGCAAGACAATTAGTTGTGCATGAGGCACATGAAATAATCGTTTCGCTTCCATCAAGAATATTGTGATTTACCCCAAATACAATTGTTTTTAAATCGCCGGTTGCCGGAGCAGATATTACTACTCGTTTTGCTCCTGCCTTAATATGTGCTTCTGCCTTAGCTTTATCAGTAAAAAAGCCTGTGCTTTCTATTACCACATCTACATCATGCGAGCCCCAGGGAATTTGAGTCGGATCTTTCTGTGCATATATTTTTATTTCTTCACCATTAACTTTAATTGCGTTCTCTGTGCTTGTTACTTCCCCCTCAAACCTGCCTTGCGCACTATCGTATTTTAACAGGTGGGCTAATACCTTGGGACTTGTTAAGTCATTAATAGCCACAACATCAATACCTTTCATATTATAGATCTGCCTGAAAACCAGGCGCCCTATTCTGCCAAATCCATTAATAGCAACTTTTACTGTACTCATAATTATTTTTTTTATTTTTTAAGATTGTCCAAAGGTCACGTAGGACTCCTTTGGAGAGTTGCAAAATTAAGCTATGTAACAGATAATTTATACATTAAATTTTCATGATTGCATCATTATTGCAGAGGCGCTTTTCCAGGGTATAAGTAAAGCGTTAAATATTTTTTCAGCGAGTAACTATTTTGTTCTGCTATTTACGGGTATGGCTTACATACAGATTACCCTTAAAATAAAACCGGTAAGGCAATTTTGCATCTTTGCCTGCGCTTTCAACGCCAATTCTGGGGGATTCTCCTATTTGTGCAGGTGATATTTTGAAATGGTCGTCCATTAAATAAATTTCGTTTCCTAATAGAGAAAATCCTGAATGAAACTTAGATATTCCAAGCGCTTTTCCAACTTTTCCCGGACCTCGTGTTAATGTTTTATCTGATTTTTTTTTACCTCTTCTTTCCAACATGTGATCTATTCCCTGCAAGGGTTCTACAGCTCTCAATAAAATTGCATCAGGAATATTAAAATCATTAGTAACAATATTCATCATTTGGTGCATGCCGTAACAAATATACACATATGCCGTTCCGGGAGCTGAATACATATGTTCGTTTCTGGGTGTTCTTTTGCCGCTGAAAGAATGCGAGGCCTTATCTGTAAAAGCAATATAGGCTTCCGTTTCTACGATTCTACCGGAAGTAATTATTCCTTCAAAATTGGTTACTATAATTTTCCCTATAAGATCTTTTGCAATTGAGACAACATCTTTTCGCGAATAAAATGATAATGGTAGTTTTTTCATTTACTAAATTTATAAAGTATAATCAGGCCCTTTAGCAAAACTTTCAGTATAAACTAAAATAATATTATCTAAGTTTGGAATCATTTGAATTCATTTAATTAAGAAATATTGCTTGAAGAGATCATAACAGCCATAAGGGCTTATTATAAGGCCCATCTATTTATAACAGCCCATAAATTATGGAAATGGATCCTGTTACCAGGCTTAATTTATGCTATCTTATTTGCTTTCGGCATTTATTTTTTCTGGCATTCATCTGCACATGTTGTTGATTATTTATTTTCAAAAACCGGATTAAAAATATGGCTTCAAAAGGAACAAACCAGCTGGCTGCGTTTTATTTTTATTTTTGGTCAGCTCATTTTACAGATCCTTTTAATCCTTTTATATTTTTCATGGTTTAAATATTTATTTCTCATTTTCGGAGCTCCTGCCTTTGCCTGGTTAAGTGAAAAAACAGCATCCATAAGAACCAATGATATTAACCCGATAAATTACAGAAAAATTTTAAAGGATATATTGAGGGGTGTACAGGTCGCCATACGCAATGCTCTTTGGCAAACTGTTTATTTGATTTCAATAATATTGCTATCACTGATACCCATTCTGGGTTGGGCTATGCCTATTTTGGCAATCATTGTTGAATGTTTTTATTTCGGTTTTTCGATGATGGATTATACCAATGCAAGAAAAGGGTTATCAAGCTCTCAGAGTATTGATTTTATTAACAGGCACAAGGGACTCGAAATTGGCAATGGAATGGTATTTTATTTGATTCATTTGGTGCCGGNNTGCTGTAATAGCCGCTACATTAAGTTTTAAACCTGCTGAATTATAATTTTGAAATTATTTTGATTTGTAAATACAACCCAAAACCTGATATTTATCTTTAGCCTATGGTTTTCCTTATACCTTCTTTTTTAGCCGATGATGCTGTTGAAACTATCCCTCCTTATGTTTTAGCCGCATTAAAATCAAGCCAGGTAATTTTTGCCGAAAATGAAAGAACTGCAAGGCGATATTTAAAAAGTATTTCAAAAGATATTGTTATTGATAACTTTGAATGGTATACGATTCATAATATAGAAAAGGATCAAATTAACACTTTTCGCCAAAAAGTGAAAGAAGGAAAAAATATTGCCATAATAAGTGAAGCAGGCTGCCCGGGTATTGCAGATCCGGGGCAAATGTTGGTAGCTGAAGCTCAAAAAATGCAGGTTGAAATAAAACCATTGGTTGGCCCGAATTCAATATTGCTGGCCCTTATGGCAAGTGGGTTGAATGGGCAACATTTTACTTTCAATGGTTATTTGCCAATAGATAATGTAGAAAAAAGAGATAAGATAAAGCTATTGGAACAGGAATCAGAAAAAACGAAATGCACCCAGATATTTATTGAAACTCCCTATAGAAATAATAAAATGCTGGAAACCCTTTTGCATGTGTGCAAAACTTCCACTATGTTGTGTATAGCAGCGGAACTCACTTCTCAAAATGAGTGGATTAAAACAAAAACTATTAGTGAATGGAAGAAAGAAAAAACTGATTTACATAAGAAGCCGGTCATTTTCTTACTTAGGGGTTAACCAACTTTCGTGAATCAGGTATCAAATAATTGTGGACCCTTGGAGTTTGAATGAGGTTTTTTCCCAAGATGTTTATATGCTTTTGGAGTTACTTCGCGGCCCCTCGGAGTGCGCATCAAAAACCCTTCCTGGATAAGGAATGGCTCATAAACTTCCTCCAAAGTTCCGGTTTCTTCACCCACAGCAGTTGCGATTGTTGTAATACCTACCGGCCCTCCCTTAAATTTTTCAATAATTACGGTAAGTATCCGATTATCCATTTCATCGAGCCCATACTCATCAACATTCAGTGCTTTTAAAGCATGGGCCGTGATGCCCATATCAATAATGCCATTTGATAAAACTTGTGCAAAATCCCGCACCCTCCTCAGGAGACCGTTCGCTATTCTGGGTGTGCCCCGGCTTCGGCCTGAAATTTCTTTCGCTGCATCAGAAGTAATTTTCGTGTTCAGAATCGAACAGGACCTTAAAATTATTTTTTGTAAGGTTTCAGCGTTATAATATTCCAATCTGGACTTTATACCAAACCGGGAAAGCAAAGGAGCGGTAAGAAGTCCGCTGCGTGTGGTGGCGCCAATTAAAGTAAAAGGGTTAATATTTATTTGCACACTGCGAGCATTTGGGCCGCTATCAATCATTATATCTATTCGATAATCTTCCATAGCGGCATATAAATATTCCTCCACAACGTTACTCAACCTGTGAATTTCATCGATAAACAGGACATCA
>PKYU01000478.1 GCA_003132765.1 Chitinophagaceae bacterium
TGATTGCCAGGGAAAGGAAAGTGAAAGCGATCGCCAAAACTTCCCTGAAGAATGAAAAATTTGCAAAACTCATTTTTAGAATTGTTCAATATTACAAACCTGAAACTATAATTGAATTGGGAACATCGTTGGGAATAACAACTTGTTACCTTGCCTGTGCAAATAAAAATGCTCAGGTTTACACTTTTGAAGGCTCAAATGAAATAGCGCGAAGAGCCCAGAAGAATTTTGAAAAGGCTGGGTTTTCCAGCATTANNCATTTATTGATGGTAATCATCGGAAGCAGGCTACGCTTAATTATTTTCTTGCCTTAAAGAGTAAATCAACAAGTAGTTCAATATTTATTTTTGATGATATTCACTGGAGCAGTGAGATGGAAGAGGCGTGGCAGGAAATTCAGGATGACGATTCGGTAACATTGTCTATCGATCTTTTTTTTATTGGATTAGTTTTTTTTAACCCGGATTTTAGAGTGAAACAACATTTTTCAATAAGGTTTTAATTTTTATATACCTTAGAATTCATTTAAGATTATGATTATTGGTGTATTAAAGGAAGCCGTACCAGAAAACAGGGTTTCAATTTTACCGGAACATTTGGCAATATTTAAAAGATTGAATGTGGTGGTATTTATTGAAAGCAATTCGGGTGTCAATGCATTCGCTGTCGATCAAAAGTATGTGGAAGCAGGAGCAATGATCTCTTCAAGATCAGATGTTTTAAAAAATTCAGACATTATTTTATCAATAAATTATCCGGACGCATCAGAGTTTGAACTTCTGAGTTCGAAAATACTTTTAGGATTTTACCAGCCTCTATACAATAATTCAGTTATCGAGAAGTTGGCCAAAAACAATGTTACCGTTTTCAGTATAGATATGATTCCCCGCACAACTAGGGCACAAAGTATGGATGTGCTAAGCAGCCAGGCCAATATTGCCGGGTATAAATCTGTTTTGCTTGCCGCTAATCTGTTTCCCAGGTATTTTCCAATGTTCATGACCTCAGCCNNTGATACTTGGAGCAGGAGTTGCAGGACTCCAGGCAATTGCAACAGCTCGAAGGCTGGGGGCCGTGGTGGAAGTTTTTGATACAAGACCCGAGGTGAAGGAAGAAGTCATGAGTCTCGGAGCTAAATTTATTGAAGTTGAGGGCGCTGCAGATGCGAGTATGGCCGGGGGGTATGCAGTATCTCAATCGGAGGATTTTCTTCAGAAACAAAAAATGAAAATTGCTGAAAATGTTTTAAAAACCGATATAATAATCACGACTGCTCAAATTCCCGGAAAGAGAGCTCCTGTGTTAATCACCGAAGAAATGCTGAAAACGATGAAAAATGGGTCAGTGATTGTAGATTTAGCTGCTGCAACAGGAGGTAATACTGAACTTACCAGAAATGAAGAAACTATTTCTTATAATGGTGTCAGTATTGTTGGAAATTCAAATCTTCCTTCAACAATGCCCTATGACGCAAGTAAAATGTATGGAAAAAATATTGCTAACTTTTTACAACTGATTATTAATAAGGATGGTAATCTAAACTTAAATTTTGAGGATGATTTGGTAAAAGGAACTTGTATTGTTCATGATAGCAAAATTGTAAATGAAAAAGTTGCCGGTTTGAAACAAGCCTGAATTTAAAAGGTGATAAAGGACTAAAATATAAATTTCTTATATGCAAGCCATAATTGATTTTTTTCATACTAACCAGGAGATGATTTATATCGTAATACTCATGATATTTTTGGGAATTGAAATTATCGGCAGGGTGCCAAGTGTACTGCATACGCCGCTAATGAGCGGGGCTAATGCAATTCATGGAGTGGTAATTATTGGAGCCATTATTGTTATGGGCAAGGCAGAAAGTGAAAATTATATTGCCCTTATTCTGGGCTTTTTAGCAGTAGTTCTTGGAACGCTGAATGTGGTTGGAGGCTTCGTGGTTACTGACCGGATGCTTGAAATGTTTAAGAAAAAGAAATGATGTTTACGGTTTTTATTTTCTGTTTTAGGATGTTAGGAAATCAAAAAAATATTCAATATAAATACACAATTTAGTCATAAAATATTCCAATATTAATGTCCGGCATTCTATCAATCTGTTACCTTATCGCTTCAGTTACATTCATCTTGGGTCTAAAAATGTTGTCATCTCCTTTAACAGCGAGGAGAGGCAATTTAATAGCCGCCGCCGGCATGATCATCGCTATTTTCGGAACTATTTTTTTATATGAGGATGCAGGGAAAAAATTGGGAAATTATCCCTGGATTTTTTCAGCTATAGTTATTGGAATTATAATCGGAACCCTTACAGCAAAAAAAGTGAAAATGACGGCCATGCCGGAATTAGTTAGCTTCTTTAATGGAATGGGAGGTGCCTGTGCTTCCCTCATTTCTATTGTTGAATTTGATTATTTATTTCGTGCTTATCGATTATTGGCTTCGGGAAATTTTTCTGATATGGTGTCTTTCGGCCATTTCCTGGCAATTATGGCCGGAACTATAATTGGTAGTATATCTTTTGCCGGCAGCATGATAGCATGGGGAAAGCTAAATGGAAAAATCAAGGATATTGAATTCAAAGGGCAACACCTTTTCAACCTGATAATTTTCGCTTTGGTTTTAACAGGTGCAGTCATTACTTATAATACGAATGTGAGAGGTGTTAATATTCCATTTTTCCTAACCCTTGCTTTGGCATTATCCTATGGCGTTCTTTTTGTACTTCCAATCGGTGGTGCGGATATGCCGGTGGTAATCTCTCTATTAAATTCATTCACGGGGGTAGCTGCTGCATGCGGTGGGTTTTTGTACAATAATAAAGCAATGCTGACTGGTGGAATTTTGGTAGGTGCAGCGGGTACTTTACTCACTGTTTTAATGTGCAGGGCAATGAACAGGAGCCTTAGAAATGTATTGATTGGTTCATTTGGCAGCGTGGCAAAAGCCGGTGCAAGCGTCAGGAGGGAAAAGGAAACTTATAAAGAAATATCTTTAAGTGATGCAGCTATGGTAATGGCTTATGCCAAAAAGGTATTGATTGTTCCGGGTTACGGATTAGCTGTTGCACAGGCACAACATACCTGCCATGAACTGGAAAAGGTTTTGGAAGAAAAAGGTGTCCAGGTTAAATATGCCATTCATCCTGTTGCAGGCCGGATGCCTGGCCATATGAATGTTCTGCTTGCTGAGGCAGACGTGAGTTATGAAAAATTGCTGGAAATGGATGATGCCAACGAGGAGTTTAAAACTACTGATGCAGTTCTGATTTTAGGAGCAAATGATGTTGTAAACCCTGCAGCAAAAAATGATCCTTCGTCACCCATTTACGGAATGCCGGTTCTTGATGTGGAATTGGCAAAAACTATCATTGTGAATAAAAGAAGCATGAATCCGGGTTATGCCGGAATTGAAAACGAGCTTTTTTTTCATCCTAAAACTTATATGTTATTCGGGGACGCCAAAAAAGTTCTGCAAAACTTATTATTGGAATTAAAAAATGTATGATACAGGATGTCAGTTCCTAATAATGAAATTGGTTAATCCGATATAAAGTTGAAATTGAAAATTTATTTAGGATCCCTTATTTATAGATGAGAATAAATCCTGCTATCGATAATAAAAAAACCCCTTGGAATGAGCAGGGGTTTAATTTAATTTAATATAGTATTTTTAAGTAGTAACTTACTCTAATTTTATTACTATTGTTTTGCTGCAGGGGCAGTAGCAGTTACATCTGCTTTCTTTATTTCTCCCGCTGCAACGGCCTTGTCATAATCTGCAGGAGCAAGTACTTCACCGGATAATTTTATGAATTTAATATCGTCCGCACCAACAAATTTTACAGTAAGTGTTTTGTTTATTTGCCCCAGTGTGGCAGCATTATACGTAGCTTTAATAATCCCCGTCTTTCCCGGTGCTATTGGTGCTTTTGTATAATCAGAAATAGTACATCCGCAGGTTGGATTTGCCTGGTCAATTAGTAAATCTGAGGAACCAATATTAGTGACAACAAAAGTGGCGGTGGCCGGAACATTTTGCTTTATTTTCCCAAGATTATAAGT
>PKYU01000569.1 GCA_003132765.1 Chitinophagaceae bacterium
CAATAATTATTACATCAAAAATGTTGTCCAAATATTCGATAATATCATTCACTTTTCCATTAGCCAAGAGTTCTGTCGGATGTTCAGGAAGGTTGCCTGGAGAAATAAAGAATAAATTTTCATGCGCTTTGACACGTTTAATAATCTCTTCAGGTTCTCTTATACCTAACAAATATTCTGTAATTCCCTCTTCCTGATGTAAGTTTAGGATTTTCTGAAGTGTAGGNNCAAGGACGACCTTTTTTCCAGTTAGTGAAAGGCTAACTGCAAGGTTTGCTGCAATAAAACTCTTTCCTTCACCAGATACGCTGGAAGTCAACAAAATCTTTTTGTGGCCCTCATCAATGCCCAAAAAGGAAAGAGAAACCCTTAATTTTCTAAATTCTTCCGCAATAAAACTTCTCTTTCCTGCTTCAATTAGCAAAGGTGTGCTTGTATTTTCATATGCAATCTCAGCAATAATTGGAATGGTGGTGCGGGATTCTATCTCACGGCGTGTGAGAACTTTTCCATTTAAAAATTCCCGGNNATTTTGGGTTTAGGACTTATTGGGTTACCACTTGCTTGTGCGTAGTCAATTACCCTGTTGCTGGAAACTGCTGAAGCATAAGCAATCTCGCTTTCCTCCTTTTTTTGAAGCAGAAAGGCATAAAGGTTACTTTTTATTTGTTGTTCCCTGCTTATATCCAGCAATTGCCTCTCTTTTTGGGGAATAGCCTGTAAGATGGAATTATAATTTCCATTAGTTGCACTGACATTTTGTTTTGCAGCTTCAAGCTGTTTCCGCTGACTTTGGATATTTTGTACAATATTAGGCTTGATTTTATTAATCTGATCTCTCAGAGCGACAAGGGTTGGATTATTTTCTCCAACAGTTTTCTTTAGTTTGTCATATTCCAACTGAGACGAATAAAGGTTTTCTGTTAAGTGCGTGAGTGTCGGGTCGCTAACACCTAATGTCGAAGGAACTATTCCTCCGGTGTTTTCTTTATTTGTGACAGATTTTTCAACTTGATCAATTACTGCGATTTGTGTATTAATTTCACTCAATTTCTGGTCGTTAGAGCTTACATTTTGCAAATATTGTTGCCCTTGGGAACTAATATCTACTGCAGCACTACTTGACTTGTATTGCTGAACCTTCTTTTCAATTGAATCAAGATCATGGGATACCGAAGCAAGGCGATCTTCCACCATGGCGAGGGTGTTTTTTGCCAAAGCATCTTTCTCGTCAATTTCAGATTGCCTATAAGCATTAATTAGTCCATTCAGTATATCTTCAGCGCGTTTTGGAACTTCATCATAATAAGTCAATTCTATTATTGACGATAGTTTGCTGGAGGCTTCAACTTTTAAGCTTGCAAGTAAACCTTGGGCAAAGTCTCTTGCGTTCATCAGCAAAAAATAAAATTTGTGCCCATTTGCAATTGTTCCATCAAAATTTTTGTTTGGAAGAAATTCCAAACGTCCAAAAGGCGTATTAACTATTTGATTGATTGGATATTTAAGTAAACCGTTTAAGGATATTTCCTGGTTATTATCATTTAAAGTGAAATAGATATTCTCCCAGTGGGAAGCTAAGGAATCCGGAAAAGGCGTCCTGATTATTATTGGGGATGTAAGATAGGCGGAAGTTGTTTTGTATTCTCCTTTTTCATAAATGGGAGCATATAATCCAAGTTTATTTATAACATCAGCCATCAATTTTCTTGACTGGATGACTTCCATTTCATTTTCAACAATTTTTTTTGAAGAAAGCTGATCTAATGATTCGGTTAATTGGGACTCTTCATTTCCTTTCTTTTCGTCTTTTATTATGATTGTAGCGTTAGCCATGTAAACGGGCGTGGTAAAGTACTTTAGATAGAAATAACCTACACAAATGGCCAAAATTGCTGACACCAGGAACAAAGGCCAATAGGGGAAAAATTTTAGAACCCATTGTTGGACCATCCCATCCTCATTATTCTCACTTATATTATTTTTAACCGATTGCATATTCTTAAAATTTTACATTTGCTATAATTATAGCTACCACAGATAAACCGCTAAATATAACCGGTAACCACTGCGTCGATCTGCTGGCAGTGGCTATTTTGGCTCTGCTTGGCACCACATAAACTACATCATTAGGTTGCAAGTAATAGTAAGGAGAATTGAAAAAATCATTTGAAGTAAGATCAATGTGTCTTGTTTCTTTTACTCCATTTTCTTCCCTAATCAATAATACATTATTCTTTTCGCCATAAACGGTCATATCTCCGGCAAGTCCGATAGCTTTCAAAAGTGATATCTTTTCGCTTGGCACAGTAATAACTGTAGGATGGGCAACTTCTCCGATTACAGTAACTTCAAAATTTAAGAATCGTATTTCAACAGTTGGATCTATGAGAAGCTTTTTAGATAGAATTAAATTAGTAATGTTATCTTTCAATTCCTGCTTTGATAAACCGGCAGCTTTCATGGTTCCCAAAACCGGTAATTGAATGTTGCCATCTACGTCAACAAGATAACCTCCGGATTCAGAATTGCTTCCTGTGACTGTAGTTGATCTAATATTATTGTTGGAACTGGGATTAAAAATTGTAGATGCTTCTGCATTCAAGCTGCTAATAGTAATACTTAAAATATCGTTGGGTTGGATCGGAGTTTGAACCTCAGCCCCCTTGCGTGTAAAGGTTTTATCCTGAACATCAGCAAAGTATACTGCCTTTTTAGTGTTAATACAAGAAACACCCGTTAGCAAAAGAATTACTAATAGAAAAGAAAAGCGATTTTGGAGCATAAACATAAATTAATGGAACAAATTTCTTTGTAACCAGGTAAATAATTTGGAATTGGGTCTGTCGGTAAACTATAGAAATTGGGTTTCAAGATTTAATAAATAAATTTTGGTATTCTATAGAATTGGAGGTTACTAAGCAAAGATAAGTCACTTCCTGTAACTATTTTGCAGCGGTTGGTTTTTCTGGATAATCTTATTTTTTTATCGAAGAGCAAACATAATTGTTTACTTTTTAAAATCCAAATGTCCCCATACTAATTTTTGATATTATTAGAGTTTTTTGTAGTCAAAAACAGACTAACAATTGCTAATCAAGAATTAATACTCCTTTTTAATTTCTAAAGAATTTCCAATTGTTAAACGATATAAAATAAGATTTATTTTAATGTAATATTATTATTATTCAATTTATCTACCTGCTCTTCAATAATCAAATTTCGAACTGAATCAACTTATGATATCTGGTGTTCATCTCAATTCTTGACAGAATTAGCTACCTGAAATTGGTTATGCTTTTGAAGATATAGTAATTTTATTTTTTGCCATGCTGATTAGGAACTTTTTAAAAAAATTGCACACCTGATTCGCTGTGAACCATCTTTCTTCTAAGTGCTTTTAAATCATAGATTTATATAATTAAGGTAGATGTTATCAAATGGTGCTAAAGTTTATTGCTTAAGTTTGCTAAATGCCATTTTTCAGCGAGCCAGGGATAATTATCATTACCTGTAATAAGCGCCTAACCCCCTTCTTAGTAATAGAAGTAGAAGAATTGGGATACAAACATTTAGAAATTTTTCAGTCCAGGGTTAAATTATCCGGGACCATTAATGATTGTATCAAACTGAACTTAAATCTTCGTTGTGCAAGCCAGGTATTGTATTCCATCTATTCGTTCAACTGTATTNNGATTATACGATTCAGTTCGTCAAATTTCGTGGGAAAATATCTTAATGAAGGATGGCTATTTTTCAGTCACAGGCAATATTGACCATCCATCCATAAATAATTCCTTATTTGCAAACGTAAAAGTAAGAGATGCTATCGCAGACAGATTTCGGGAAAATTTAAATATGCGACCAAATTCGGGCCCACTATTAAAAGGTGCTGTAATCCATTTATTCTGGAAAAATAATGAGGCAGAAATTTTCATAGATACTTCC
>PKYU01000035.1 GCA_003132765.1 Chitinophagaceae bacterium
TGCTGCCTAATTCATTTTTGGAGACAATAATTACTCTTGCCTTTAAATCTTTTATCAAATGCAAGACAAATTCCTTTTCATTAAGCGGAACCATTACGCCCCCGGCTCCTTCAATAATCAATTCATTTGCTGTTTTTGGTAAATGGTCAATAATTTTTTTTATATTTATCTTTTCTTGCTCAGCTTCAGCAGCGATA
The DNA here is from genome assembly GCA_003132765.1 of Chitinophagaceae bacterium. GTDB lineage: Bacteria > Bacteroidota > Bacteroidia > Chitinophagales > Chitinophagaceae > Ginsengibacter. The sequence continues at coordinate 198 of PKYU01000035.1, forward strand.
TGAGGCGAAGCGGCAAGTTTCAATTTGTAGAGTTCAGGATGAATACGGGATTCTTTATTGGATATCATCTCCTTTATCCATAAAGAATCCGTGCCGGATTCATAACCTGCCTGCACCGGTTTCCAATAATCTGCCTGCAAGGCTTCTGTAACGATGGCAGCAACCAAAGTTTTGCCAACGTGTGTGCCCGTACCCGTTATGAAAATTGGNNAGGTTTTGAATAATGGGAATTTCTCATAATTATTCGCCGGCGTATGCTCAAGAATAAACCATCCGTTTTTATTAAGCAATTTTTTTTCTTTTATGATCTGCGGTATCATATCAATTTCTTTCAATGCATAGGGAGGGCCTGCAAAGATAAAGTCAAAGCATTCGGTTACAGTTTCGATATACCGGAATACATCCATCTTTATTACACGTGCATTTTCAATCTGAAGTTCAGAAATTTTTTTTTCTATAAAGGCACACATTTTTGGGTCCTTTTCAATAATAGTGAGAGATGTTGCACCTCTTGAAGCAAGTTCATAGCTTATGCTTCCGGTGCCCCCGAAGATATCAAGTGTTTTGAGCCCTTCACTNNTCCGGAGATTATTCGCATGAATTGGCTACAAAAATAGGACTGAAATAATGAGGGGGTTTCCGGTTGATCTCGTCAGAATATTTACATGAGGAAGGTAATTGCGCAAAATTTATCGTTTCAAAATACTTATGTATCTCAACGTACAAGGCAGACTCCTGCTCTATCATTCCGCTTAATTCTACAGGAATGTTATAAACATCAAACTGCTTGCAAATATTGAGCAAAATATAGGAAACATCAACGACGGTATGATACTTATAGTTATTTAAGATTTGAGTTTTGCCATCTTTATTTAACTTAACAACTATCCTTTCAGGATAAAATATTACGAATAACTTTTCATCGCCTGGAGGAAATTGCTTTATCAAAACTGAATACAGGTGCCTGTTTACAGCTTCCGGAAATTTTGATTTCAGAAGATTCACTATGTTATCAGGAACCCGGTAGATGTTACAAATTCCATATTCTGTAATTATATCAGTGTACAAAGTTGTATTCATATCCCTATCGCCATGCACTAATTTCAATATATTATTATTTTCCTGGGATTGATATAATTCAAAAGGCATTAATATACTTTCCTGGAAAGAATAAACGATATAAACTTTTTTAAAATTGGATTGCAGCAACAATTGCTTCAGTAAAGTATTTGCAAGGAGCTTTTCCTGCTCGCTCTTGTGTATTCCATGCTCAAAGTGAAAGACTGCCACGGCCAGATAAATATTTTGTAAATCGTGCTTAATGGCTTAAGAAAATCCTTCTTCGCCAACATGGCAAATAAGCGTAGAATTCTCCTCATCAACGCTGCCCGGTAAAATATCTAATATGGCTTTCATATGCAAAATCCTGCCGCAATAATAGAATATTTTTTTGAGTCACCCCTATTTGGTATTAATTTGAAGGTTTCTATGATTGAATACCCAAGATGGTAATTAATTGAATCAAAAAAATAGTCCCATTTTTTAATTAGTTTTGCCCCCCATAAAATTAAGCGATGACTAACAGAACTTTTACGATGATTAAGCCTGATGCAACTGAGAAAGGACATATAGGGGCTATATTAAAAATAATCGATGAAGCTGGTTTTCGCATTGTTGCCATGAAGATAATCCTTCTTTCTGCTTCAAAAGCCGGGGAATTTTATGAGGTACATAAAGAGCGTCCTTTTTACGGAGAATTGGTTGAGTTTATGAGCCGCGGGCCAATTACTGCTGCCATTCTTGAAAAAGATAATGCCGTTGATGAATTCAGAAAATTAATTGGAGCTACCAACCCAGCTCAGGCCGCTGATGGCACTATCCGCAAATTATTTGCCGCTTCGATCAGCGAAAATGCTATTCATGGAAGCGATAGTGATGAAAATGCAAGGATTGAAGGAGACTTTTTCTTCAGCAAGCTGGAACAATTTTAGTTCTATCGAATTAGGTGTGCACTCCTATATATTGAATAAATAATTATTTGTTAACCAAAGGCTCCACCTTATAGCCTTCTTTTTTCAAAAGATTTATTAAGCCAACTTCCCCGGTGAGATGTCCTGCTCCTACTGCAACGAATACGCTTTCGTTTTTCATAATTTCATTGAGTTCACCGACCCATTTTTTATTCCGGTCTTTCACGAGCAAATCTTCATATTGATCAGAACCAAATTCACTTTTTAAATCCATGTTTTGCATCGAATCAAGCAGTTGATTCTTATAAAGGGTTACCAATTGGTCAAACTCAGTTTCATAATAAGAAAAACTGTCTATATTATTCAATAGTTCTTTCGCCTGCCATTCATAAGGAATGGTGTCAAATATAGAAGCCTGGAACTTTATCGTTTCTAATCCTTTTATTTCTTTTTTATCTTCTTTGGCAATTTTTAACAACTCTTCCTCTACGCCTGTGGCAGACAGGCATTTCATCATTTTTGGATACAGCATTGCCACCAGGAAGTATGGTTTTGCGCTTTGAAGCAACATTAAAGGCATTTTTAAAGAGTCAGAAAAATAACTTTCCAGCTTTTTGTACTCCTCTGCAGTGTACAGATCAGAAAGTTTTTTGCCATCTTTCATGTTCATGTAAAGCATTCCATCTAGTAATGTAGCAGGATCATCCATATCCAGCTCCATATATATTTCATTGCTGGTTTTTACTGCAGCTTTCAATTGATCACTGAAATGAATATCATCTTTGCACAATAAATGAAAAGTACCAAAAAGAAAGCTGGGATTTTTTAATTCATGACCACTCACCTCCCATAATAAGGTGTTATTATTATTCTGTTTCTGAAAAGTGTAACCTGGTTGGGCATTGCACCCTGCTATTCCAAGGCTGATAATGGTAAGCAGTCCAAATATCTTCATTTAAGTAATTTAGGTAAAAATAGGATAATACTTTGTTCGATTATCTGCTGATGAACGACAACCTGGTACTGACTTTGAATAGCTTTATATGTATTTTAATTGTGAGGCCGGCGAACAAAACTTGCAGTGAGTGCAGCAAAACCTGCTACCAAAGCACCTATCAGGGCAGTAGCAACAATTAATAAAAAAGGGTTATCTGTTTTAAAAAATAATAAGGATACCCGGTGTGCTAAAATGTTATCGTTATTGGAACTGATCCAGAAGCTTAGTATTCCCCATAATAAAAATAAGGCAATAAATCCTGTAAAAAATGACGCAATTGGGGTTTGTGGTATTAGCAGCGTAATTAAAAATGCAACTACGGCNNTGGAAAGAATAAACAAGCGCTGAAGCTCAAAAGAATCATTAAAAGAATCGATGTGGTAAATTTCATATCTGAAGATTTATTGGCATGGCGCCAATGAAACAAATGGAACAGTATTTTTGATTAAGTAAATTCCTATTTTCAAATTTTAATGGGTTTATTTGCTATCCACTTTTTTTAAAACTCATCACCCACTTCACTTTTTCATTCTTTTCTTCACCTGGCTTCATTACCCAAAGTGTATAATATTTTCCCTGAACCCACGTATTTATGAAATTATCATAAAACCTGCTTCCCGGGTTTCCATTTTGACCGCCGGGATAAACTCCAAATGCCTGCGTTTCAGGCGTGAGCGATACAATCATTNNGCTCATTGGCCGCGTTGATCGTGTTGGTGCCTCCGCCAATTAACAAATGAAGCCTGCTAAAGGCGTCCAGCCTTGCCAGGTTTAATACTTTAGTGTCTTTATATTTTGCCCATTCAAGTTTCCCTTCTGCTGCTGCTTTGCTTGCAACAGCTACCGCCTTTTTAAATGTAGCTGTTACGTCATCACCGAGCGTTTCCTTTTCCGGCGTATTGACATTATCCAGGAATTTGAAAGCAGAATCTTTCAGGATATCATTAAGCAAAGTGCTTTCATAAGGCATCATCAGTTCTAGTTGTGTTTTGGAAAATTCATCCTTCCACACCACGTTTCGGAGACTGTCCCATGTAAGCACAAAAAGTGTAGCGCCTTTAGAATCAGGATCATTCCTGAAATTCCAGGATTTCAGTATTTCAAAATATTGAAGTTCTTCCTGTGTCAGGTTTGATGGCTCCATATTGTTTACCAGCACTGGTAAGGCCATTTCGCCAAAAACATTATAATTATCCGTTTGCAGCTTCATCATATCCTGCGGAGTAATGTCATTCATAGCGCTTAACCTGCGATTAATCTCTATCCCACGATAAAGTGGGAAACTGCCTCCAAGGTAATAAGGATAGGAAGAATCAGCAGGCAATTGATTAGCGCTGCTAACAAAACCTCTTTCAGGATTTATCATATGAGGATTTTCATCCTGAGGTATCATCC
>PKYU01000385.1 GCA_003132765.1 Chitinophagaceae bacterium
ATGAAAATCTTCCTGGCTGTGGTGGCCATGTGCACCAAAGTCTTTGGGATGCCTCAGGAAAAAAGAATCTTTTTTACAATGAAAAAGATGATTTGAAAATGAGTTCCCTGATGAAAAATTATATTGCAGGCCAGCTGTATTTCCTGCCATATATTTTACCCATGTTTGCCCCGGTGATCAATAGTTATAAGCGATTAGTGGAGGGAGCGTGGGCGCCAACTACGCTTACATGGGGTGTGGATAACAGGACAGTTGCCTTGCGGGTTTTAGCAGGTGGCAGTAAGTCCTGCAGATTGGAAACAAGAGTTATCGGTTCTGATGTAAATCCATACCTGGCGATGGCTGGTGCTCTTGCTGCCGGTTTGTATGGCATAAAAAACAAATTGAAATTAAAACAACCTGCGACAATTGGAAATGGTTATAGAAATTATTCAAATGGTACACTTCCCAAAACCTTAGATGAAGCAACAAAGATGATGAAGGAATCCACTATTGTTAAAAAGATTTTTGGAGAAAAGTTTGTTGAACATTTTGTACAAACCCGCGAATGGGAGTGGAGGCAACATTTGAAGGCAGTTACTGACTGGGAGTATAAAAGATATTTTGAGATAATTTAAGATTGAATTTTATTTCAGGCAAACCTGCCTGTCGGCAGACAGGGGCGCAAAGAAAAGAAGTCGCAAAGAGTTATGATTTCCTCCTTATGTATCTTCGTTTAAAATTATTTTATTAATTATTTGAACAATGAATTTCAATACTATACTACAATTTAATTTTCCAACTACCATCCGCTTCGGTGCCGGATCGAGTAAAGAATTGGGAGATTATTTAATAGCGAATAATTTGTCTAAACCACTAATTGTAACTGATCCAAATGTTGCGCAATTAGATTTTTTTAAGGAAATAATAAGCGACCTGAAAAAGAAAAATATTTCAATAGAAGTTTTTAGTGCTATTCATAAAAATCCGGTAAGACCTGATGTATATAGTGGAACAGATGTGTATGATGCAACAAATCGGGATACTATTATTGGGATTGGTGGAGGAGCTGCCATTGATGTGGCAAGGGCAATTGTATTAAGAGTGAATCATCGGGAAGACCTTTTTAAATATGATGATTTAATTGGCGGAGATGTATATGTAACCAATGATGTGCCACATTTTATTACTATTCCAACTACTGCAGGTACCGGAAGTGAAGTAGGAAGAAGTGCCATAATTTCTGATGAAAATACGCACCAAAAGAAGATTCTTTTTTCCCCANNCCGATGTGCGATGGAATTGCGTTGGAAGGAATTAATTTAATTAATCAATCTTTGGTAAAGGCAGTGAACCATCCCGATCTGGATTCAAGAAGCAACATGCTCTTGGCTTCCCTGATGGGGGCAGTTGCTTTTCAAAAGGGAAAGGGCGTAGTGCATTCCCTGGCGCATCCACTATCATCATTGTTGGATACGCATCATGGTTTGGCCAATGCTGTAAATATCCCCTATGGTATGGAATTCAATATTGAGGGGTTTGAACATAAATTTAAAAGGATAGCACGCACTTTGGAATTAAAGGAAGAAAGCGGGGCAGGGGTAATACAATATTTACATGAGTTGAATGCAAAAATTAATATCCCCAAAAACCTGAAAGATATTGGCGTAAAAGTAGAACATATAGAAACCCTGGCAGATCTTGCCATAGCAGATTTCGCCCATCCTAATAATCCAAAACCTGTTAGCCGGGAAGATTTTAAACAATTATATTTAAATGCGCTGTAAAGTGACAGGTTATTTTTACCTTAAAATTGAAAGATGAAAAATATTATTATTGGTATCAGCGAAGGTACCAGGTATTATAATTATGAAAAATGGTTCCATGATGAACCAGGTATAACGATAATTAAACTGGGATATCAACTCGATAATTTTAATGAAATAGAAAAATGCAACGGAATTATTTTATCCGGGGGACATGATCTCAATCCAAGATTATATAACCAGCCTGATTTCCTGTCTTATGTAGATCCTAAAGATATTGATGAAAGAAGGGATGAGTTTGAGTGGAAAATAATGCAACATACAGAATTAAATCAAAAACCGTTGTTGGGTATATGCCGTGGCCTGCAATTTGTAAATGTATATTTTGGCGGAACTTTAGTACCCGATATTCCGGCTTTTGGAAAATATAATCATAGTAAGTTGAATGCGGATGCAGACAGAGAACATATGGTAGATATTGATCCGAATTCCGCCTTATTTAAGATTATTGGGAAAGAAAAAGGAACCGTAAACAGCGCTCACCATCAAAGTGTGGATATGCCTGGTTTTGGTCTTGTGGTAAATGCCTTATCACATGATGGAATTGTTGAGGGAATGGAACGCAGGGATCCGGAAGGTAGATCCTACCTGATGCTGGTGCAATGGCATCCCGAACGAATGGCAGATATGGAAAGTGTTTTTACAAAAAATATAAAGCAAAGTTTTTTAGATGCAGAACGACTAACTGTTCAATAATTAATTTATGAAAATCATTAATCCTTCTACGGAAGAACTTATCTGCGAAGTAGCGGAAGATTCAAAAGAAAGTATAACTAAAAAATTCCGGGCATTGCAAACAACTCAGAAGGCATGGCAGGATGTTCCTTTGAATGAAAGAATTACAGAGATTCAAAAATTTGCTGATCTTTTGAAATCAAATATAGAAAAGCTGGCTCTTGTGCTTACTAATGAAGTTGGAAAACCTTTGCAGCAATCACGCAATGAAATCAATGGCGCCATTTCCAGGATAAAATGGCTTACAGAGAATGCCTCGAAATATTTGTCTGATGAAACGATGCATATCGAAAAAGGATTGGAGGAAAGAATTACTTATGAACCATTAGGGATCATCTGCAATATTTCAGCCTGGAATTATCCGTATCTCGTTGGTGTAAATGTTTTTGTGCCGGCGTTGCTGGCGGGTAATGCAGTTATGTATAAACCTTCTGAATATGCTACGCTTACTGCGTTGGAAATTCATAAATTATTACAATTGTCAGGTGTACCCGAAAATATTTTCCATGTTGCTATCGGAGCAAAAGAAGTGGGGGAGTTGCTGCTGGAACTTCCCTTTGATGGATACTTCTTTACCGGCTCCTATAAAATCGGAAAATACATTTATGAAAAAGTAGCAACAAAAATGGTGCCCTGCCAATGCGAACTGGGAGGAAAAGACCCTTTGTATGTTGCAGATGATATTACAGATATTCAATCAGTGGCGGCAGGAACAGCAGATGGTGTTTTTTATAATAATGGCCAAAGCTGCTGTTCAGTGGAAAGGATCTATGTTAATGAAAAGGTGTATGATGCCTAC
>PKYU01000549.1 GCA_003132765.1 Chitinophagaceae bacterium
GGAACATTACGCAATAATGGAATTTATTGGCGAATGGAATGATGCCATTGAAAACGATGTGATGCGGCTGAAGCGCGATGTGGTAGACGAATTTCTGCATCAGGGTATTACCAAGTTTATCTTAATTACAGAGAATGTGCTTAATTTTCATAGCAGCGATGACAGTTACTATGAAGAATGGTTTGAAGATGTCAGGGATTCTAACGGATGGATAGTTTGCCTCAACATGCCTGAACCNNAGTACCATGAAACCTGATGTGGTCTTTAACCAGATCGATAATTTTCTATTAAAAAGGCTTGATAATTATTAACTGCTGCGCTTTATATTTCTAAACTTCTCAATCTTTATTATCAATTATTATTTATTAAAGTTCCTTTAGTATTTTTGTAAATCTGAAAATTAACAACACCCTCTTTTATGACCTGGAAAAATTTATTCACTTCTTCAATTGGCAAAAAACTTTTAATGGGTGCTACCGGTTTATTTCTCATCATTTTTCTTATTGTACATGCCTATATTAATTCAATGATATTTTATAATGATGGGGGCGTTACTTTTAATAAAGTCGCCTATTTCATGAGCCGCAATTATTTAATGCGTATACTCGAAGCTGGGTTATTTGCCTTTTTCATTTTGCATATCATCCAGGGGCTCTTGTTATGGAGAAAGAATCAAGCTGCGAGGCACTTAAGCTATGCAATACAAAAATTTCCATCCAACATAAAATGGTATAGCAGGTATATGGGCTGGTTAGGTACGTTTTTATTATTGTTCTTAATTATGCACCTTTCCCATTTTTGGATAGGCACCAAAAGTGAAATGTATTTCAATGGCAATGAAAAGAATCTTTATCTTGAAATGAAAGAGGTTTTTACTAACTCGTTTCTTTTTGCATTATACATGATAGGATTAGTTTCTCTTTTGTTTCATTTATTACATGGATTTCAAAGTGCTTTTCAAACTTTAGGAATCAACCACAGGAGATGGACACCCATTATAAAAGGAATAGGTATTTTTTATTCAGTGGCCATTTGTATTTTATTTGCCATGATGCCTGTTTCATTTATGATGGGATGGTTGCAATAAGGGATTCCGGGGCGAAGGAGATTCTAAATAAAAAATTTTTAATTCTAACGTATGGTTTTAGACGCAAAAATCCCGGAGNNTAAAGACCACGTGAACCTGGTAAGTCCGGCCAATAAGAGGAAACTGGAAGTAATCGTAATAGGAACCGGCCTTGCCGGCGCATCTGCTGCTGCAACGCTTGGCGAACTGGGATACCAGGTTAAAGCATTTTGTTTCCAGGATAGTCCCAGGCGTGCCCACTCTATTGCGGCTCAGGGAGGAATCAATGCGGCCAAAAATTACCAGAATGACGGCGACTCCATTTACCGGCTTTTTTATGAAACCGTTAAAGGCGGTGACTACCGTTCNNCAATATCATCGATCAATGTGTAGCCCAGGGTGTTCCATTTGCCCGGGAATATGGTGGCCTGCTGAGTAACCGATCTTTCGGTGGAACCCAGGTGCAGCGTACCTTTTATGCGGCTGGGCAAACAGGTCAACAATTGCTATTGGGTGCCTACAGCGCTTTAGAAAGGCAGGTTGCTTTGGGAAATGTTTCAATGTATGCCCGCCATGAAATGGAAGATGTAGTATTGATAGATGGCAAGGCAAGAGGGATTATTGCAAGAAACCTGGTCACAGGCCAATTGGAAAGGTATTTTGGCCATGCTGTGTTGATCTGTTCGGGTGGCTATGGAAATGTATTTTATTTGAGCACCAATGCCATGGGAAGCAATGTAACAGCGGCCTGGAAATCTCACAAAAAGGGAGCTTTTTTTGCCAATCCTTGTTTTACCCAGATTCATCCCACCTGCATACCTGTTACAGGCGATCATCAGAGCAAACTCACGTTAATGAGTGAAAGTCTGAGAAATGATGGCAGAATATGGGTGCCTAAAAATAAAGATGAAAAGCGCAAGGGGGCTGATATACCCGAAGCGGACCGTGATTATTACCTTGAAAGAAGGTATCCTGCATTTGGCAACCTTGTTCCAAGAGATGTCGCTTCACGGGCAGCCAAAGAAAGATGCGACGCAGGATACGGGGTAGGCACCACGAAGATGGCAGTTTACCTTGACTTTGCGGATGCAATAAAACGATATGGAAAGGTAGAGGTGGGCAAACGCAGAATGACCGATTCTTCTGATGAAACTATTATAAAACTTGGAAAAGAGGTGATTGCAGATAAATACGGTAACCTTTTTGAAATGTATGAAAAGATAACCGGTGAAAATCCATATAACGTTCCAATGCGTATCTACCCTGCAGTGCACTATACAATGGGGGGCCTTTGGGTAGATTATGAATTGATGACGACTATTCCCGGCCTTTATTCTTTGGGAGAAGCCAATTTCAGTGACCATGGCGCTAACAGNNTTCAGCACTAATGCAGGGATTGGCTGATGGTTATTTTGTGGTGCCCTATACAATGGGTAATTATATGGCTGCAGAGATCCGGAATCCGGCTATTCCCACTTCTCATCCGGCTTTTGAGGAAGCAGAAAAGGACGTAAAGGAAAGGCTGGAAAAATTGATGAATATAAAAGGAAAAGAAACTGTGGAAAGCTTTCATAAAAGGCTGGGAAAAATTATGTGGGAAAAATGCGGTATGGCCCGCAATGAGAAAGGATTACAGGATGCTATAAACGAAATTAAAGCATTGAGGGATAAGTTTTGGGCGAATGTAAAAGTTCCGGGCGAAATCAATGAAATGAATCCAGAATTGGAAAAGGCAGGCAGGGCCGCCGACTTTCTCGAGCTTGGTGAACTCATGTGTAAAGATGCACTGAGCCGCCGTGAAAGTTGTGGTGGTCATTTCAGGGAAGAAAGCCAGACATCCGAAGGAGAAGCTCTTAGGGATGATGAAAACTACAA
>PKYU01000015.1 GCA_003132765.1 Chitinophagaceae bacterium
TGCAGTGCTGTCCCAATATTTGCTATGGGTGATCGCATCAATAATTCTCCCCAAGGCGAGGTCATTATCAGCAACAGCGGCGCGTGGTGTAGGAAATCCGGGTTGCATGCCAGCGGTATGGTCATCCGGAAGAGCCACGATCATAAGATCAGGAAGGGAATCCACGGTACTTTGCTCAAAATTTTTCCATTCGCTGATAAAAGCATCTGCTCTTAACTGGTCAGTAATTTTATGGCTGTCGTAGCAAGGATAGGTTTTACTCATGATAGGTTCTACCCTTGAAATAGTTGTTACGTTTCTGAAATAAAATTGCTCTTTACCGAGATAAAGATTATAAATATCCGTCCAGTTTTGATTGGGATCAAGAAGAGGCACGCATGCCTCGCCATAGATGCGGACAGTCTTGCCATGATCCAAAGCATTATTCCATATGNNTTCCATATAAACCCTGCATCACTGTACACGAGGGCATCCTGCTGCACGTGAGGATAACTGCGAAACCACGCTCTCACACTTTTTTCAACATAATCATTTACCATAGCGGCATCGGTCCATTGATGGCCTTCCGCCGAGGATTTTCCAGAGGCATAGTAATTATCCATTAAACCATATTGCCGGGCCATTGCATGTTGATTGGGAGTAATGCTGTCCCCAAAAACACAAAATGATGTATCTCCTCTACCCTCCGGCATGTCGCCTAATACCTGGTCGTAAGTTCNNCCAGTACATTGCGGAATTGAAGGTTTAATTGTTTCACTTTCACCGTATAATCAGCCAGTTCTTTATCATTAGGTAAATGAATAAATGAAACAACTGCTTCCTGCAGGTGAGAATTAAAAGCACCTTTATATTTTACACGTGCGCCTATTCCTTCCAGGTTAGTTACATACATCTGGCTCCCATTTATAACAATACCACCCGGGTAGGCCTGCGTAGGAATGAATCCCTGTAATGTACCCAACGTGGAACCGTTAGCATTATAATTTTTATATAACGAGATCACTGCAACTGCATTATCCATACCGTTTGCCACATACAAAGTGTTATCGTCTGAACTAATGGCTAACGCGTTAGGAGAATCGCCAAAAAAATCATCCCCTGCCCCATTAAGTTTTACTGAAAAATTTCCAGCTAAAGCGTCACCGGAAGTAGTAATAACAGAAACGTTATCGCTGTTACCATTGGCAACATAAACATAATTACCAGATGAATTGGCTATGACGTCATTGGGATGATGGCCAACTTCAATTTCCTTTATTACCAGGCCGGATATGATATCTATTATTGAAACAGTTCCCATAGACGTAGCACCGGTTGCATGATTTATATAAACGTGTCCGTAAGGCACACCGGCAGTTTCCCTGGTGCTGTCTGTTGGAACCGGGCCCGCCCAATTGGTAACATAAGCCTTGTTGCCGGTAATAGCGATCCCATAAGGGGCCATACCTGTATTGGTTTGCCAGATAATTTTTTTATCGCTTAAATGCATTTTCACCAGTTGGTTGATGCCATTAAGCACCACGTACATATAATCTTCACCATTTTCATTTTGAACCTGCAGATCATTTGCAAGCGCCAAAGGATAGGGACTAACCGCATCAAAATAATACGTCTCCGTAATGGTTGCTTCTTTGCCATCCCAGGTTGCTTCCAATACAAAAGATTTCAGATGATTGGAGGCGCTCCAGAAGATGTGTGGCTTCTTATCTCTTACCAATACTTTAATGCCATTGTAAACACTCATGGTACCCGGGCTTGAGTTAACCCCATCATACGCTAAACGGTAAACTATCTTTTTTGATCTTACATTTATAAATGCAACTCCGTACCGATCTTCCACGGCCAGGGTTTTATTATCAGGCAGCANNCCAAAATATCCCTGCCAAATGAAACCATGGTACCTGCGCCATCAATAATCCTGTTATACGGAAGCAAATATGGAGGTGAGGTTTGGACCAGCGCACTGTCATCATATGCAATTGTTTCCTGGTTAATTGCAGAAACCTGGCTTTTCACGATATTGTGAGAAGTGTTACACGAAAGAAGAATAATGCCAGATATTTTAATGAAATGCCTCTTTAAGTATTTATTAAATATTTCGATTTTCATTACAAGCTTTTAGCAGATGAATTATGAAGAATAAATGTAAAAATGTTTTCGCCCAACAAGGAATTTTTTTTCAGTTATGTTTTATAACTATTAAAATATTTGAGGAATCATTATGGCTTTAACGAAGCTTTAAATATAATTACTNNCGCACAAAACAAATAACTTTGGAAAAAATTATTTTATGCATATAAACTGGAACGGTATATTTCCTGCACTCACTACTAAATTTACGAATGATGATCAGTTAGATCTTCCAATGTTTAAGAAAAACCTTGATGCTCAATTAAAATCCGGAGTAAATGGTGTCATACTTGGAGGCACCCTTGGCGAATCAAGTGTATTAACTACTGAAGAAAAATCTGTATTGGTAAAATTTGCGGTAGAAAGCGTAGAAGGAATGGTGCCGGTATTATTGAATATAGCCGAAGGAGCAACCCGCGAAGCCATTCAACAGGCTGAACTGGCTGAAAAATGGGGCTGCAAAGGCCTCATGATGCTTCCGCCCATGCGTTATAAAAGTGATCACCGGGAAACTGTTACTTATTTTAAGACGATAGCAGAATCAACCGAATTACCCATAATGATCTATAATAACCCTGTAGATTACAAAATTGAAGTTACGCTTGATATGTTTGCTGAACTCATTGAATGCAAAAACATCCAGGCAGTGAAAGAATCAACCCGTGATGTAACTAATGTAACACGAATGCTGAATCGGTTTGGTGAGCGGTTTAAAATTTTATGCGGTGTGGATACCCTGGCGATGGAAGAAATTTTGATGGGGGCGCATGGATGGGTAGCGGGCCTGGTATGTGCCTTCCCTGCTGAAACTGTTGCTATCTATAAAATGGTAAAGGCTGGTAATATAAAGGAAGCAACCGATCTCTATCGCTGGTTTATGCCTTTACTGGAATTGGACATTCATCCAAAACTGGTGCAGTATATTAAACTC
>PKYU01000363.1 GCA_003132765.1 Chitinophagaceae bacterium
CGACAAGGATGGTCATAATTTGCATGCCCATCCCATGCCGTTTTGAATTGCAAATAAAATTTATCCTACCAGTTCTTTAGAAAAAACTTTATTAAATGCCTGCTCCAGGTCAGCCTTAATATCATCAATATGCTCTATTCCCACGCTGATCCTAACCTGGTTGGGTGCTACACCGGCAGCTTTTTGCGCAGCCTCATCCAGTTGCTCATGGGTTGTTGAGGCAGGATGTATAGCGAGCGTTTTTGCATCACCTACATTGGCTAAATGACTAACTAATTGTAATGAATCAATAAATTTGCTCGCATNNACGCCAAAATTTAGTACCCCGCCAAATCCGTTGGGTAAATATTCTTTAGCCAGTGAATTATAAGGGCTGCTTTTTAATCCCGGGTATTGTACGAAATCCACCAACGGATGTTTTTCCAGCCATTCTGCCAGCACAAGGGCGTTATCTACGTGACGCTGAACACGCAAGGATAAAGTTTCTAATCCCTGGAGCAATAAAAAGGAATTGAAAGGGCTTTGAGAAGGCCCGAAATCCCTAAGGCCTTCTACTCTTGCACGAATGGCAAAAGCGATATTTGGTAAACCCAGCGGATTTCCTTCGCCAAATACGTCCCAGAATTTTAATCCATGATACCCTTCTGAAGGTTCGGTGAATTGAGGAAATTTGCCATTGCCCCAGTTATAATTTCCGCCATCTACAATTACCCCGCCAATTGAAGTGCCATGTCCGCCAATCCATTTGGTAGCAGATTCAACTACTATATTAGCGCCATGATTCAGTGGGCGGAATAAATAGCCTCCTGCTCCGAATGTATTATAGACTATCAATGGCAGATTATATTCTTTAGCCAGTTCAGCAAATTTCTTAAAATCCGGAATGTTCAGCCTGGGGTTGCCAATAGTTTCTAAATAAATGGCCTTGGTATTTTTATCAATATGTTTCACGAAAGTTTCCACATCATCTCCATTTGCAAAGCGGGCTTCTATGCCAAGGCGCTTAAATGCAACCTTAAATTGATTGTATGTTCCACCATAAAGAAAAGTTGTAGTAACAAAATTATCACCAGCCTGCATAATATTGTTAAGCGCTAAAAATTGCGCAGCCTGGCCGGAGGATGTTGCCAATGCTGCAACGCCGCCTTCAAGTGCCGCCATACGTTGTTCAAAAACATCAGTGGTAGGATTCATGATCCTTGTATAAATATTCCCGAACTCTTTTAAGCCAAATAAATTGGCTGCGTGTTCAGCATTATTAAATTCATAAGAAGTGGTTTGGTAAATAGGTACTGCTCTTGAATTGGTAGTAGGATCTACCTTTTGTCCGGCATGTAGTTGTAATGTTTCGAAATGTTGAGTGCTCATAATTTTATTATAATGAATAATTAAAGATGATTTCTATCGGAAAGAGGGAAAACCCTGGTAGGTAATATAAAATGAATGATGCCTTACGGCATACAACAACCACACACAATTCTATCTATGAGGGATAATAAATAAACAAATATGGTGGCAAAATTTTCCATTTCAATTACCCCACAAATATAGTAGGGTTTTATTTATTTAATAAATTTTTTTTTCAGGCAAATTTTCCAATTAATTTTTCAGGCATTTATTAAATGTTTTACAATTTGTTAGNNCTGTGATTTCCCCGAATACTAAACCGGCAGGAGAAATGCAGTCACCTCAACATTTGAATCAAAAGCAATTAACCGCAACTATTCCTAGGTTCTTTGGCAATATTTACAGCTAATAATCCCTTTACAAAGTCTATTGATTATGTAAATTCCCATAAATACGGTTCACAACTTCCTCAAACTTTTTATATACATTTGGAAGCAATTTTATTCTTTGCCAACGATCTTTATCAAAATAATTAATATTGATTTATAAATCNNAATGTGCCCCTTGATGCCCAGTATAACATTACTGACGATAACCGTATGCGAGCAGCAGTGCCCACTATAAAAAAGGTACTTGCCGATGGAGGAAGTGTTATTTTGATGTCGCATTTGGGAAGGCCTAAAGATGGCCCAACTGATAAGTACTCATTAAAACATGTGGTGCCTCATTTACAGCAACTATTGAGTAATGTAAAAGTTTTATTTGCGGATGATTGTATAGGCGCTGATGCCGTTCAGAAATCCAAAGACCTTCATCCCGGCGAAGTTTTATTGCTTGATAATCTTNNAAAAGGGAAATGAAGCATTTGCTGAAAAACTAAGTAAGCTGGGCGATGTATATGTAAATGATGCTTTTGGTACTGCACACCGGGCCCACGCCTCCACAGCTATTATTGCCAAATTTTTTCCCGGAGATAAAAAAATGTTTGGATTATTGATGGAAGCAGAAGTAGCCAGTGCAGAAAAAGTGCTGCACAAATCCGAGAAGCCGTTTCTTGCAATTATAGGCGGAGCAAAGGTTTCAGATAAAATACTCATTATAGAAAACTTATTGGAAAGAGCCACTGACATTATAATTGGAGGTGGAATGGCCTACACATTTATGAAGGCTATGGGTGGTAAAATAGGCAACTCGCTTTGTGAAGATGACAGGTTAGATAAAGCAAACGAATTATTAAAAAAGGCAGAGGCAAAAGGCGTTTGTATTCACCTTCCTGCCGATTCTATTATTGCAGATAAATTTGATGCAGATGCAAATGTATCCGGATCACTAAGTAATGATATACCTGAAGGATGGATGGGCCTTGATATTGGAGAGATGGCTTGCGAAACTTTTAGTAATGTCATTCATCATTCCAAAACTATTTTATGGAACAGCCCCATGGGAGTTTTTGAAATGAAGAAATTTCAACGTGGCACAAAAACGATTGCCCTGGCAATTGCAGAAGCTACTGCTAACGGAGCTTTTAGCCTTGTAGGCGGTGGAGATAGTGTAGCCGCCGTAAATGAATTTCATCTTGCAGATAAGGTAAGCTATGTATCCACAGGTGGCGGGGCTTTGCTGGAATATTTTGAAGGGAAAGAATTGCCGGGCATTGCAGCAATTAATCAAAATTGAATACAAAAGGAAAATATATTTAAAAGGCAATTTTTATAATGAAAAATCACATAATTTTATTTTAACCAAAAACAAAAAAAATGAAATCAAGAACTGGTTTATTTGTAATACTTGGAATAATAGTTTTGCTTTTCTTCTGGGGATGTGGTATTTATAATAATTTAATAGGAGTAGACCAGGATGTAAAGACCAAATGGGGTAATGTTGAAACAAATTACCAAAGAAGAACAGATCTTTATAATAGCGTTATTAAAACAATTGAAGGCTCTGCCAATTTTGAAAAAGGTACTTTAACGGAAGTAGTGCAGGCACGTGCAAAAGCCACTTCAATAAATGTAGATATTAATGACCCAAAATCACTGGAAGCATATCAAAATGCGCAAGCCGGTTTACAAAGCTCATTCAGTAAATTGCTGGCAGTTGTAGAAAATTATCCTGACCTGAAGACTACTGCAGCTTTCCAGGGTTTCCAGGCACAAATAGAAGGAACGGAAAACAGGATAAACGTTGCACGGCAGGACTATAATGCTGCTGTACAAAGTTATAACCTCAAAGTAAAAACCTTTCCCAACAACATATTTGCCGGCATGTTTGGTTACCATGAAAAAGCATTTTATAAGTCAGATCCCGGCAGTGAAAAGGCTCCTGATGTTCAATTTAACATCAAATAAACTATCGCATAATGTGGCTTTTTATTAAGAAACAATTTTTTTCAAAATCAGATAATGAATTAATTGTTCAGGCAATTCGTGATGCTGAAAAGGAAACAAGCGGTGAAATAAGGGTTTTTGTGGAAAGCAAATGCCGGTATATAGATCCACTGCACAAGGCCAAAAAAATTTTTTTCCATCTAAAAATGGATAAAACCCGACACAGGAATGGAGTGCTATTTTATATTGCCATAAAAGACCGGCAATTAGCTATCTATGCCGATACCGCTATCCACAAGGCAATTGGTGAACAATATTGGAAAGATGTGGTAAATCACATTTTAGAATTTTTTAATAAAGAGAATAG
>PKYU01000138.1 GCA_003132765.1 Chitinophagaceae bacterium
TCATTTACTAATTCTACAAGACCATTTTTCTTCTTGTGTGACCAATAGAAACCCGAGAGTAACTGTATTAAACCAAAGGTTACAATTGAATAGGTAAGTACATATAATTCCTTCTCCAAAGGGGTTTCCAAATGTGTAGCATTATAGTAATATAAGAGGCTGCTTAATATAACTCCGGAAAATAGCCAAACCATTCCTTTACTGTAAAAGGTTGCAACAGGAGTGGTTATGATCGAATGATCAACCTGTTGTTGTTCGATAGTTTCGAAACTTTTTAATTGTTCAGGAGAATACTCCTTAGTGGTAAAAACCGTATATGCCACTGAAAGAAAGAATACGGCTGCCCCAGTATAAAACGAATATCTTACCGAATCGGGTATTCCTCCCGGTAATGCCACATTTGAAATACCAGTCTCGGTTAATAAGTAAGGTAATACCGAAGAGACAACTGCGCCTATTCCGATAAAAAAACTCTGCATGGCAAAGCCTGTTGTACGTTGTTCATCAGGGAGCATATCACCAACAAAAGCCCTGAAAGGTTCCATGGAAATATTAATAGACGCATCTAATAACCACAACATAATAGCTGCCATCCATAATGCCCAAACATTTGGAAAAACAAATAATGCCAAAGAAGCAAGTATGGAACCGATTAAAAAAAAAGGCCTTCTTCTCCCCCACCTGGGCGACCAGGTTTTATCGCTTAAGTGGCCGATAACAGGCTGCATAATCAACCCTGTTAAAGGAGCCGCTATCCATAGAATAGGAATATCATCAATTTTAGCGCCTAAGGATTGGAATATACGGCTTACATTGGCATTCTGCAACCCAAATCCGAATTGAATACCCAAAAAACCAACACTCATATTGATGATCTGTCTTAAACTCAGAATTGGTTTTTTGACGGTAATAAGAGGAGACATAGCAATCGTTTAGTAAAAAATTGTGTATGATATACACATTTATAAAAATAAGCTATTAAATTATGACAGATGACAGTATTAATGATCTTTTATTCTAAGGTAAATCCATCTGGAACCACTGCACCTTTCTTGACAACTACGATACCTTCTTTTACCGTATAAAGTGCATGGTCACTATTGGGTAAATGGGCGCCACCATTGATCCTGACATTATTGCCTATACGGCAATTCTTATCAACTATCGCATTTTTGATATAGCAATTATCACCGATACCAACTTTGGGAAGGCCGCGCTCTGCATTAAAAGCCATCTCTTCAAGAGTTTCGTAAAAATCGCTACCCATTAAATAAGAATCTATAACAACAGAACCTGATCCGATCCTCATCCTGATTCCAATGATACAATTTTCTATACTTTCTGCATGGATAATAACCCCTTCAGCTGCTAACGTTCTTTTAAGGGTAGAACCGCTGATTTTGGCAGGTGGCAACATCCGGGCCCTGCTATAAACCCTTTGGGTATTATCAAAAAAATTAAAGGGAGGTATATCTTTTGTTAGGGCAAGATTGGCTTCAAAAAATGAAGAAATATTTCCAATATCAGTCCAGTAACCATCATATTGAAAACTAAATACTTTATGTTCAATTATCGAATTAGGTATAATTTCTTTTCCAAAATCTGTGGCATCTTTATAACGGTTATGCAACATATCAAATAACACCTCCTTCTTAAAAAGGTAAATTCCCATAGAAGCCAGGTAATTTCTGCCAAGGCCATGCATCACGGAACCTGTGTCACTTAACCATTCAGGTAGTTTATCATAACCTGGCTTTTCTATAAAAGAGGTGATTTTATTTTCTTCATTGGATTTCAGTATTCCAAATTCAGTAGCTTCCTTTTCTGTAACCGGTATAGTTGCTATGGTAATATCTGCATCATTTTTTACATGAGTACGAAACATGTTCCCAAAATCCATTTGATAGAGCTGATCACCGGAAAGAATCAATACGTGCTCAAAATCATTATTTTGAATGTGTCTCAATGACTGGCGAACCGCATCTGCAGTCCCCTGGAACCACTGAGGGTTATCCGGAGTTTGTTCGGCTGCCATGATATCAACAAAACCGGTACTGAATGCACTAAACTGGTAGGTATTTTTTATATGCTTGTTTAATGAAGCCGAATTATATTGCGTCAAAACAAACATCCTGTTTATATTGGAATTAATACAGTTGGAAATTGGTATATCAACAAGTCTGTATTTGCCAGCGATTGGAACGGCAGGCTTACTTCTGCTGGCTGTAAGGGGGTATAGCCTGGTGCCTGCTCCTCCACCCAAAATAACTGCAACTAATGATTTGCTTATCCACATAATTTTTAATTTTAAAAGTTTTAAGTTTTTATTATTTGTTAGCGTGTCCTTTTTTTAGCCTTGAAAAATCTAATTTTTTCTTACAAATGCCGGGATTCAGGAATTATAAAGATTAAGATATATTTCCGCACTTTTTTCCCAGCTATTATCTATCTCCATAATAAATTTTCGAATTTCATCCANNGTTCGTATAACTGTAATGCCCGATATATAGAATGACTGATATCCCATACCGTTGCTGTGTCAAAACATATTCCATACCCTCCTTCCTCTTCGAAATCCTTAACTGTATCTTTTAATCCTCCTGTCCTCCTGACAATTGGTATAGTACCATAACGCATCGCATACATTTGGTTTAGGCCACAAGGCTCAACCCGGCTTGGCATTAATAAAAAGTCTGCTCCGGCATACATCTGGTGACTAAGCTTCTCATTGTAACCAATCTGCGCATTATAATAGCCTAGAAAATGTCCCCTCAGATTCTGCAGTTGATGTTCAATTCCGGGATCGCCGCTTCCCAAAATGAGGAAATTCATCTTCCCTTCCATGTGATATATTGAATCACCAATGGCAGAAGGCAGAAGGTCTGCAGCCTTTTCACCAACCAGCCTGCCGATAAAAATTATTAAAGGTTTCATTTCATCAAGATTGAAATGATCGCACAGTACTTTTTTATTGATTGCCTTACTGGTTTTAAAATCTTCAGCGCTAAAATCTTCTTCAAGATATTTATCATTTTCCGGATTCCAAACTTCAGTATCAATTCCATTTAAAATACCAATACACTTCCCCTTTTCATATTCAAACAATTTTTCCAATCCATTTGCATTATACTTCAACTCTTCCAAATAACCGGGACTAACCGTTGAAACTTTTACAGCGCACTTAATAGCGCTTGCAAGGGGGTTTATAGCATCTCCCCATTCTAAAAGTCCGGATTTCCAGGAATCCCAGTGAGGAATGTAATTTGATTTATCCCAACCCAGCCAGCCCTGGTATTCTGCGTTGTGGATTGTGAGAATGGTCTTTATATGTGACAAATGACGATAAGCAAAGCAATGCTGCATCATAAACGGAACCAAAGCTGCCTGGTGATCATGAACATGAACAATATCCGGTTGGTGCTTCCATTTACTTAGCCAATCAACAACAGCAATTTGAAAAGTTGTGAAGCGAAATGAATCATCATCATAGCCATAAATTTTTTCGCGGTCCAGTATCCCGAAAATATCGACCATGTACAAATCGAAGCCCGTACTATTGGTAACTTCTTTAATAATAGTATAGTCTAACCAGTAATTAGCCACGCCGAATCCACCTTTATGAACCACCTCAAAATTATTATCAAAAAGAAATTTTGTACGATACATGGGCATTACCACTTTGGAAATATGCCCCAGTTTGTGCTGATATTTAGGCAACGAACCTACTACATCTCCAAGTCCGCCTGCCTTAGCAACAGGGTAACATTCTGCACTAACGTGTAAAATTTCCATATTCTAAAATTAGATAATTCAATGTAACAATCATTTCTTAATAAAAAAATTATTAATGAAAATTCTTACCTTGAAAAAATTGCCCTACTTTCATTTTTAAAATAATATTTACGATGGCTACTCCTACAATGAATTTATCTCTTCCCAAAGTCTCCGGCGGCAAATTCCAGCCAACTAACTATGGTGCATTAAGTACTTTGGTAACCGTATTCTTCTTTTGGGGTTTTATTGCTGCCGGCAACAGTGTTTTTATCCCTTTTTGTAAACATTATTTCAGACTGGACCAGTTTCAAAGCCAGTTGATAGACTTTGCTTTTTACCTTGCTTATTATATCGGAGCCCTGGCATTATTTGCCTACGGTTCCTTTGGTGGTAATGATCTCGTCGCAAAATGGGGTTACAAAAAAAGCATCGTCTATGGCCTTCTTTTTTCTGCCTTGGGTGCTGCTGCTATGATCGTTGCGGTAAACGCCAATACTTTCACGGGTATGCTGGCGGGTTTGTTCATCGTTGCCCTTGGTTTTTCTTTGCAGCAAACAGCAGCTCAACCTTTCGCTATTTCCCTCGGAGATCCTTCTACAGGAACCAGCCGGGTGAATCTTGGTGGAGGTGTCAATTCATTTGGAACTATGATTGGCCCGCTCATTGTGGCCTTTGCATTATTTGGGACAACAGCAGCAATTACAGATGAAAAAATCGCCGCTTTGAGCCTGAGCAAAGTAATTATATTGTACGCAGGAGTAGGAATACTTTTTCTGGCTGCTGCAGCTTTATTTAATTTTTCCAAAAAAGTACCACATGGCATTTCAACCGAAAAGACAGAAAAAGCGAATAAGGCACTTTATTCATTATTGATAATGACAGGCTTGCTGATTATTATGTTTGTCCCCGTATTTAACAGTTATAAAGTCAGTACCGCGGAAATATCGATTACGGAACAGCATGCTCTTGAAGCTTATAGAATGAAATGGCTTTTTGGTGCTTTAGGTATTGTTGTAGTTGGATTGCTTGCTGCCAATATTTCAGCACAAAAAAATCCAGATGGTCCGGGAGCAATGAAATATCCCCAGCTGGTACTGGGTATGCTGGCCTTATTTGTTTATGTGGGTGTTGAAGTAACTACCGTTAGTAATATTAGTGAATTGTTGAAGCAACCTGATTTCGGCGGATTTCAATCTTCTGAAGCAGCCCCTTTTATTTCCATGTATTGGGGAAGTTTGATGATTGGGCGTTGGGTTGGCTCCATATCAGCATTTGATTTTAAGGAAAAGGCAAAGAAAATACTGATGTTTATCGTTCCATTGGTAGCATTCGGAATTGTCTTAGCTGTGAATGCACTTTCAAAATATCATGTAAGTATATTGTATTATTATATTCTTTGTGTATTTGTACAGATGGGTGCTTTTTATATAAGTAATAACAGGCCAGAGCGTACACTTTTGGTTTTTGGTTTGCTTGGCATGCTTTCTATGCTGGTTGGCTTATTTAACACCGGCACAGTATCAATTTATGCATTTTTAAGCGGTGGACTTTTTTGTTCCATAANNTGCAGGGTTAGGTAAATACACAACACAGGGTGCAGCCTTCTTAATTATGATGATATTAGGAGGCGGAATTATTCCTCCGATACAAGGTAAACTTGCTGATTTTCTTCAATCAAAAAGCGATATTACTGGATACGGAATTCATCAATCCTATTGGGTTCCTTTGGTTTGTTTTGCCTACATAACCTTTTTTGCATTCATAGTGAAAGGCATCCTTAAAAGGCAGGGAATAGATTATGATGCCGCAATTGCTGAAAACGTGGAGGCGGCCAATCCAGAAGGAACTCTTGATGGAGCAATTGCTTAATTATTAAAATCATAAAAGAAAAATTATATTATGGAACCACCACTGGAGTATGCTATTGGGATTGATATTGGAGGCACAAACACAAAATTTGGCATCGTGAACCACCGCATTGAGATTTCACATCGGGGAGATATAAGTACTACCAATCATACCAAAATTGAAAAATTTATAGACGAGTTGTATGAAAACCTCCTGCCCGCAATCAAGGCCGCAGGAGGCGAAGATCTTATTAAAGGCATCGGTGTAGGAGCCCCCAACGGTAATTATTACAATGGGAATATTGAATATGCCCCAAACCTTCAATGGAGAGGTGTTATTCCTCTTGCTAAACTGATCAACAAGAAATTTAACAAGTCATGCATCTTAACTAATGATGCAAATGCTGCTGCGGTTGGCGAAATGATGTATGGAGCGGCCCGGGGCATGAAGGATTTTATTATGATCACCCTCGGTACCGGTGTTGGCANNGGGGCATGATGGATTCGCCGGAGAACTTGGTCATACAGTAATTCGTCCGGGAGGTAGGTTGCACTGGGGAACAGGGATGAAAGGCACACTTGAAACCTATGCCTCTGCCACAGGCATTGCAATTACCGCCAACGAACTGCTTGATGAAAATGCTAAAGATTCAAGTATTTTAAGAAAAATCCCCCGCAAAAAAATTGATTCTAAAGCCGTTTTCGAAGCTGCAAAAAAAGGAGATAAAATTGCAAAAGAAGTATTTAAATATACCNNGATACTTGGTGAGGCTTTGGCAAATTTCATTATGTTTTCTTCGCCGGAAGCTATTATATTATTTGGAGGCGTTTGCAAAGCAGGCGATCTCCTGATGAAACCAGTAAAAAAGCATATGGAGAAAAACCAGCTTCCGATATTTCAAAACAAAGTAAAATTATTATTTAGTGAGTTGAAAGAATCTGATGCAGCTATTTTGGGAGCAAGCGCTCTTGTGTGGGAAAAAAAGTCTGAAACGCCTGAATAAATAATACTTTTTTATAAATTGGTATTTGAACTTTTGAATTGTTTTTCAAAAGGTAAATCCTAATTGGAATTTCTTAATTCCTCTTCCCATTGCTTTCTGCCCCAACCTTTTAGAACNNAATTTCATACCCAATCTCGCGAAATTCCCTGAATTCATCAGGATGGACAAAACGATGAACGGGCAGGTGTTTTTTGGTTGGCTGAAGATATTGGCCTATCGTTATTACATCAACATTGCTTTCTTTAAGGTCATGCAGGGTTTGTATCACTTCTTCTTTAGCTTCACCAAGGCCAAGCATAATTCCGCTTTTTGTGCGCATACCTCCTTCCTTTAAAATCTGCAGCGTTTCCATGCTGCGCCAGTATTTAGCCTGTATTCCTACAGAACGGGTTAGCCGCTCAACCGTTTCTATATTGTGGCTCACCACCTCAGGAGCCGCATCAATTATTCTTTGAATATTTTCCTTCTCTGCTTTAAAGTCAGGGATAAGTGTTTCTAACGTAGTTTGCGGATTAAGCGCCTGAATTGCTTTTATAGTATTATGCCAGATGATTGAGCCTCCATCTTTAAGTTCGTCCCTGTCAACAGAAGTAACAACGGCATGCTTTACTTTCATAAGATTAATCGCTTCGGCTACCCTTTGTGGTTCATCCCAATCCACGTCAAGAGGGCGACCCGTTGCAACGTTACAAAAGCCACAACTGCGTGTACAAATATTTCCAAGGATCATGAAAGTGGCAGTTCCTTCCCCCCAGCATTCACCCATATTTGGGCAATTGCCACTTTCGCAAATTGTGTGTAATTTATGATGATCAACAAGGCCTCTTACTTGTTTATATTCCTCGCCAACGGGTAACCGAACCCGTAACCATGACGGCTTTTTTTGCTTTGACTCTTCCTTTATTAAAATCTCTTCGTTCATTATCGGGTTGTCTAATCTTGAAAATTGGTTGGATGCATTATAATTTGAAAATAACTATTTTCTTTTGCCGAAACATATTGCAATAAATCCACTGAAGAAAAAATTCTTTTCAGGATTTTGAATCAAAATGGGAATTTTTTTCATGTAATATTCCGCGGTAATACCTACTTCAATAGCAGAAACAATTTCGTTATACCTGCCATAATCAAAGCGGAATGAAGTTTTTGCATACAACCCGGGCGTTACTGACAGATCGCTCCAACCTTTTCCAAAAGTAGGACCACCAACTCTAGGTCCATTCAGGAAAAGAGAACTATCCGGTGAATTATATTTCACAAATACAAAATCATTACCTTTTTCCACCTGGAGGTAATATGGCCGTAACAGAGACAATGACAACCCACCTCCATAATTAGCAGTAACATTTACTCCATTCTTATTGGCCTTGTTACCAAGTAATAATTGTTGCTGTACGCCAAGCTTTACAGGATATACGAAATTTTCTTTACCATAAATAAAAGGTGTGGAGTTTATGTAGGGATTAGTTTGCTTTGTTTCTTTCGCCGCTTTTCTTTCGGTTATTTCAAATTGGTACAAAAAGGATTTCTTTACCGATTTCGCTCTTCCCCATTCTATAAATGCCCCATAACCATCATTCAAAAGTTTGACACCGAAAACAAAACTTTTTTTGTAGGCTATCACCCCCTCTTCCTCCTCTTTGGCCATGTTATCTATTCTCGCCTTCCGCTCCGCCTGAAGTTGTTGTTTGGTTTCCTGGGCAGAAGCATTTAAGGATGCCTGAACCATAAATAAAAAGAAAATTATTCGGCGCATGTATATTTATTGTGGTTTAGTATTGTAAATTTATAACAAAAATACACAATGACTACTTCAATAGTTTATACAGGGAATTTACGATGCGACGCAAGACACCTTCTGAGTGGAACTACAATTGAAACCGATGCACCTACTGACAATCGGGGTAAGGGGGAAAGATTTTCTCCTACTGATCTGTTATGCGTTTCTTTAGCAACATGCATACTTACTACTATGGCTATCAAATCTCTTGAAATGCAAGTTGATTTGACAGGAGCCATCGCACTTGTTACCAAACACATGTTAAGCGATCCACGCAGGGTTGGCAAGATTGAAGTAGTTCTAAACCTGCCTTCAAATGGCAATGAAAGAGACCGAAAGGTACTTGAGAAAACCGGGAATAATTGCCCCGTAATGAAGAGTATTCACCCTGATATAGAGTCGGCAATTACCTATAATTGGGTTTGAAAATTGTAAGACTTTTGTAAAATTTATAAGCCCGGTTTCCCTTTAGTTTTAAGAAAATTTTATAATATAAGGGAGGAGCTGATTCAAAACAATATTTGGGATTTCGTCCTTTTAAGTATTTAACTTCTTTTCAATAAAGCATTTCCAATCGAACTTTGAAGGCATCTTTTATAATTATAATATTCATTTTTTAACTGGATTAAAGCCTGCGAATCGAACGCATTTTTATTAGTGAATCCAATGTTTTCGAACCATTTTGTAATGTTATTTTTTTCCGGTGAAATTTGCTCCAGCCATTTGATGGCCTTATCTCTGATCGACTCATTCTTATGGTGTAGGCAAAAAGCAAAAAGTGCCGGAACAATTGTATTGATTATGATATTATTGATCATTTGAGTACCCAACTTTTTTTCTTTGTAGGAGGAAAGATCTCCAAAAACATAATGATAATGCCAATAGTCATTGGCTGTAACCGACAGCATTTTCTTTACTTCTAAAATTGAAAAAGTGTCCTTTATTTTTGAAAATAAATGTTCACTTTCGTGTATCAACATTGATAGCTGTGCCAGTCTTAAAGTGGGGAAATTGGCTGGCCGCATTCTTAGAAATGCTAATCTACCATCGATCAATTTTAATTGATATTTCTTTCGGAAAAATCTATATTCTTTTTGAAGCATTTGTGGATATTTTTCCTTGAATTCCCAATCAAGTAAACCGGCTGTTCCTAATAATAAAGCTTCAACCTGCTGAATCCTGTTTTTATGTTTCGCTAAAGTCGAAACCGGCAGATTTTTTGCAATNNATCTGTTGAAACAAATCACTATTAATTTTTAGCCCAAAATTCTCAGCAATCAGCCACCAAAAAGTTTCTTCCCAATGAAAATTATTTTCCTTCAACATTGAAAAGATTTTTGCTGACTTCGTTTCCAGTCTTTCTGCAACCAGTCTAAGGTTCCAATGTGTGAGTATAAGACTATTTACGGCGGGAACACTCTTTTCACAGGGAATGAAATGTGATGCTGACATCAGGGACTTGTATTTCTCCAACAATATTTTTGAAACCCTGCTCTTCAATTCTATGGCAGGTACTATCACCCCATTCTTATCCTTTATATCGCGATCATTTTGCCAGACCACCTGAAGAATGATATTATCAAAATTTGGATCAACAGAATGCTTATGAATANNCCGATTTTTGCATTACTAAAATCAGGCCCCTGCTTATTATTTTGAGATCCGGGTTTTATGATCTGTACCAATTCTCCTGAAGTAGTCAGTAATTGAGATGCATTGAAATATTAAAATTGCCATATGTATTGTAGTAAATCTTACTTCATAAAATCTGTTATTGAAGGAAAATAATAAAAAAATACATTTTAACCTAATTCTTGTAATTCTTTGAGGACACGGCTCACAGGGAGGCCCATTACATTATAAAAGTCACCATTTATTGAACTGATTCCAATCACACCGATCCATTCCTGGATCGCATAGGCCCCTGCCTTATCATATGGCTGGTAATTGTCAACATAATATTCAATCTGTTCATTGGTTAATTTATGAAATTGAACAATTGTTTCATCGGAAAAACTAATTTCTTCTTCCCCTTTTAAAATGCAAACTCCTGTAATTACTGAATGTGATTTCCCCGATAATGCCTGTAAAGTTTTTATCGCTTCCTCACGGTTGCCCGGCTTCCCGATAATTTCATGGCCTGAAACTACAATAGTATCAGCTGCGAGAACAGGGTAATCAATATATCTTATTTGCCCGATAATCTTATTTCGTACTGCTATAGCTTTATTATGTGCAATAAATCCTGCGATTTCGGCTGGCGGAAGGTTAAGAGGAAAAGTCTCTTCCGTAGGTTCAACAATTATCTCAAAGGGTATCTCTGCCCATTGTAATAATTGACTTCTACGCGGCGATTGGGAAGCTAAAATTATTTTTTTGACTTTCATTTAATCATTATAATCTAAAAGAAAATCATCGATAAAATTCCTGACAGCATAACCAGTTTAACAGCGTTACTCAATTTATGAAAATCAGTGGTAGAATTTGCATCAAACAATTTCAGAATTATCCAGGCAAGAGGAATTAGTATAGTAAATAATGAATATAAGCCTGCGAGCCACCACCCTAGTTGGATTACATAAATTAAAATCCCTGCTATAATTGCAATACACACAATTAGCCACACTGCTACAAAAACTTTTGATACGTGTAAACCCCATGATATAGGCATTGTTGAGCAATTATGTTGGGTATCACCGGGCATATCTTCCATNNCCAAAATTACCCAGGCGGTAAGCAAGGAGATTAATATATTTCCAATCAGGAGCTTCTTTTTAAATGTGGTCGAATAAAACCAAAGTACCACAATCGCGACAAAATTGAGAAGAGGGATATAAATATTTCCGATTTTATACCCAACATACAAACTTAATGCGAGGCCTGTAAAAGAAAGAAAAATGTGAAAAAAAATAGCCCATCTTCTTTTTATAAATCGTCCGATAATAAGTTTCGTCGGTTTATTGATAAGGTCAATATTCACATCAAAATAATCATTGATTATGT
>PKYU01000063.1 GCA_003132765.1 Chitinophagaceae bacterium
TATTTTCTCGTAGTCCGAACCATTATGATCCGCATTGACCCCATCCTTAAATATTTCAATATTCCAGTGGCCTTGTTCCAGGAAGGAAAAATCTAGTGTAATATCCCTGGTTGTCCAATCAGTCATAGCACCAACAAACCATTCATTTCCGTGTTTCCTCGCTAAAGCAATATATTTGCCCACCTTTGCTNNCTGGATTATCAGCCAGCATTTGTAAGGGCGCTTCATATACTACATACATGGCAAGTTGCTGGCAACGGGTGCCCAGACTCATGGGATTTCGCCAAATAGCAGCAAAATCCTGTAACTGAGCATTGCGCATGGCCCCAGGTGTATAATCCAAAGGTCCCGCAAACATTCGTATGAATGGAATTGTCACCGCCATATCAGGCGTAGCAATATTATTGCTCCATTTATCTTGTNNACACCTTCAAAATTAACTATATTTGGAAAAGTCCTTTGTAACCCCGTCGGTTTATGCGCTCCGTGAAAATCAACCAACAAATGCCTTTTTGCAGCTTCGCTTGCACAATGCCAGTAAAAATCCACAACTGCCTGGTCATCCCGATCCATAAAATCCACTTTAATCCCTTTAATTCCCAATTGATGGAATAGGTTTAATTCCTGCTGCATTTGGTTCTCTAGAGTTCTCCANNTCATTCCACCAATCCCACGCTACTTTACCCGGTTTTATCCAACTGATATCGCTTAGCTTGTTAGGTTCTCCCAATTTGTATACAATTTGATTAGTCAATAATTGCGCATCACTATCTGCAATAGCTAGTATTCGCCATGGAAATGTTCGGTTGCCTTTTGTCCGTGTCAGGTAGCTATAAGTTGATTCTGGAAAAAAATCTCGGTCCCATCCGTCCTTATTCCGGTCANNCCTGAAAAATATAATCCAGGATAATCGTATAAATCTGCTTCTGTAAGCATTAATTTAATACCTTCCTTTTTTTCACAAATCAACATAGGTAGCTGGTTAGTTTCCTGTTCATTTAGACTGTCTAATGGTTCATAATGATAGGTATGTTCATAGCTATTCATCCACCGGGAAGTACCCTGGTAATAAAACCAGGAGCTATCGGGTAATTGGAGGCTATATAATTCATTTACCACATTTATACTGTCAGTGAAATGTGTTACAAAGCGATATGNNATATGCTAACCCATCATTGTAAACCCGAAAATTTACCTCATAATTAGGTTGGAATTGCAATATCAACTGATTGTAAACATCAGGAATTGAAGCACTTTGAATATGCACCACAGGGAATATCACTTCATTTACTTCCGCGGTTTTTGATTTTATCAACTTTGCATTTTTCCCCAACTTCTGACCATTATCAAGCTCCATTCCAATGAGAATTGAGGGCACAATAAGTTTATTGTTTTTACGAATATCAAAACTTAATTGTCCGTCATTCCCCTGAATATGGATATTCACATCTGTCTTTTTATCAGGAGATTCAATATGAAAGTCTTGTGCATACAGTTTCGAAATTATACCACCTATAAAAAGGAATATTAGCAAAATTGTTCTTTTCATTATTTATATTTATGCGTGAGTAAAATGGTGAGTGATTTTGAACTAAATTTTATCGCCGATAACTATTAATAATAATCAATAATACCATTAAAAAAGAAATCAGTTTTTAACCGCAAAGTTAAAATATATAACAGTGATTATTGAAATAATAACAATATTATTGATAGCTGTTTATTCTTAAACTTTTTATTTGGGATTATAAATTTTCCCTACGTTCCGTCTTCACCCGACTTGCCAACAACATAATAATCCCGAATAACACAAACACTATCCCGCAGAATAAATTGATAGTCCCTTTGTTTGATGTTGATATCAAATAATACACAAGTACTAACAAGCCTACAATCAAAAAAAACAACCCGATCACAAACCGCAGGTCAAATAATTTATTCATGACAAAATAGTTTAGAAGAAAATAATATTAAAAATGATTGTCACCAGCAAGACAAGCATACCCAGCCAAAGCGGGTTTTTATACCATACTTTACTTTTATTATACTGCTTAGGCGTAAGGCTATAAACCAATCCAACCAGTTCTTCATTTGATTTGGGTTTGGTGGCAAGACTTATCAGTGCTGTTACGATAAAGCAAACAATAAACGATATCCATGCAATAGTAAATGCTTGGCTGGTGCCGGAATAAAATTCATGAATGTTGGTGATCCATCCACCTTTTCCTTCTGCTACCGTTACACCATGCGCGAAAGCCGCAGCAGTGGTACCAGATAATAATCCCCAGAAAGCGCCATGACCTGTTGTACGTTTCCAGAACATACCCAGGAAGAATGTTGCAAACAAAGGTGCATTTACAAAACTGAATACCAACTGCAGCAGATCCATGATGCTGTTAAAGCCTCTTGCTACATATGCCGTAGCAATGGAGATCAGTATGCCAACAATGGTTGTGGCTTTACCAACATACAGGTAATGTTTTTCTGAAGCATTTTTTTTGATATGCGATTGATAAATATCAAAAGTCCAGACCGTATTAAAAGCCGTAACATTCCCCGCCATGCCACTCATGAATGATGCTATGAGCGCTGTGATACCAACACCCAATATTCCATTGGGATAAAGTTTCTGAAGCAACAATGGCATCACCATATTATAATCTGTTTGGCCATTGGCATTAACGGGTAGTTCAAAACCACTGTATTGTTTTTGCAATGCAAGCAATACAATACCGGGTAAAATAACAATTGCAGGCATCAGAATTTTTGGGACTGCGGCAATGATCGGTGTTCGTTGCGCTTCATTCAGGTTGCGGCTGATCAATGCTCTTTGTACCACAAGAAAATCCGTGCACCAATAACCAAATGCCAGCACGAACCCAAGCCCGAATGTTATACTGAACAGGTCAACACCCATCGGGTTATGCGATGGGTTATCCAATCCTTTCCACACATGCAGTTTCGCATCTTCCACATGGTGTACAATGCCTTCCCATCCGCCTGCTTTTATCAAACCAATATATACCAGCGGTGCAATGCCCAGCACGATCAAAAAGAACTGCAATACTTCATTATAAACAGCGCTTGTTAACCCACCTAAAAAAGTGTACACGAGCACCACTCCTGCTGCCATCCAGATAGACACATCAAAATCCCATCCCAGGATAGTTTGCATCAGCATCGCCAATGCATACAATGAAACACCCGAAGAAAAAACTGTCATCACTGCAAAAGTGAGTGCATTGAATGTTCTTGTTTTTTCATCGAAACGCAGTTTTAAATATTCGGGTACACTGCGTGCTTTACTGCCGTAATAAAATGGCATCATGAATATGCCGAGGAATATCATGGCAAGCGCTGCACCCAGCCAGTAAAAATGCACCGTATATAATCCATATTTAGCACCGTTCGCCGCCATGCCCAGCACTTCCTGTGCACCAAGATTGGCGGATATAAATGCAAGGCTAGTTATCCATAACGGAATGCTGCGGTTGCTCATCAAAAAATCATTGCCCGTTTTTATCCTTCGCTTCAGCAAAAAACCAATCCCTATTACAAATAAAAAATACACAGCAATGATGGCATAATCAATCAGCGCTAATTTCATGGCAATCGTTCTTTTTTTAATTAGCAAAAATTTTATTGCATATACTCTGTTATAATTTTATCTTTTATGAACCCGGCTTTTGTTTTTCATAGCAGCTTCATTGCGACGCACTCTTCATCTATACACATACCATCGGGTGTGAAATCTGGTTCAGTTATTTTCACTACAATTCTTTCATTGGAAATATTGCCTGTCTTTAATTCGAAATCATACGCTTTAATATTATAATCGAATGAATCAATATAATACAGAGTAGTATTATCATTTGACCAGCATATGCCATTTGATACACTGATGCCATCCAATTTCTTTTACAAAGAACCATCATAACAATATAAGGTACATTCATTGAACCTTGCTTCCACATGCATCGTGCCGATCCATAAACGTCCTGCCGCATCGCACTTGCCATCATTGCAGCGGTTCCCTGTTTTATCAATTTCTAAATCAGCCAGTTTTTTTCTTTCACCCGTTTCAAAATTCAATTCTTCAATTAATCCCTGCAATGCAACAATCAAATTGCCATTAGTGGCAAGTACAACTGTGCCGATCCTTTTATCTACATTTCTTTCTTCAGTTATTTTAGTAACCGCATCAATGCATCCAACTTTGCGGCCTTCAATATCTACATACAAGAACGTTTTCCATTCAGCATGCCAATGCGGCCCTTCACCGAGGATCAGTTCTGTTTTATAAAGTAGTTCAGCTTTCCATGTTTGCATAGTAAACTCACCTAAATCCTCCCTAAAGGAAGGATTTTAAAACACCCTGATTTAATTTTTACTTTCAATATTATTAAGGTCTTTAGTCTTACCCTCCATTAAGAGTTGGGGGCTTCGTCCTGCATCAACGCACTCCTACCACCATCTAATAAATAAGTTGTACCACTTGCAAATGCTGCATAATCACTTGCAAGAAAAACACACCATGCACCTATTTCTTCAGGTGTTCCAATCTTTTTCACCGGGTGCATATCAATCGTTCTTTGTCTTTCTTTTTCAGCATCGGGAAAAGAGTTGAACCATTTTTGATTACCTGGTGTATCAATAAATCCTGGTGATAAACCGACAGTGCGAATAGTTGGCCCCCACTCTATTGCAAGGCTTCTTACCAAACCTGTCAATGCCGTTTTGGTAACATTGTATGGAAAACATCCGGGAATGGTATTGTAAGCATGATTGGATGTCATGATGATGATGACTCCATTGTTTTTCTCCAGGTAGNNTTTGCATAATTTTGCCAGCCGCCAGTGCGAAGCAAGATTCAATTCCATATTTTGTTGCCAATGTTCTTCATCGCAATTGGCAACTCTTTCAAAAACATTTCGTCCTGCATTGGAAACAAGGATATCTATCCGTCCGAATGTATGTACAGTTTGCACAACAACTTTTTTCAGGTCTTCTTCTTTGGTAACATCGCAGGCAGTGTATAATGCTTTCACATCTTTCTTCTCTATAGCATTTATAAATTCTTTGTTATCTGCTGCTGTAGCGCAACCGGAAACATGGGCACCAGCTTTTGCAAACTTAGTTGCCACGGCAGCGCCAATGCCCGATGAGACACCTGTGATCAATACAACTTTATTTTTAAAATCANNTTATTTAAAACTTACACTCCATTGGATATCCTTGTTCTGCCCGCAATCAATGGTCAATGAAATTAATCCATTTTCTTCGTTAATATTTTTTATTACTTCATTGCCCGCATTGACCTTTACTTTTTTCGCATTGAAACCATTTGTTGCAATCACAATGGTATAAGGATCATTTTCCACTACTGCACTCACACCACTCAATGTTTTATTTTTTGCATCCCATTTTACATCTTTCAAATCAATATAACCCTGCATAATGTGACGGTTCGTTGAAATAAATTGTGGATGATCTTCTTTGGCATGCACTGACATCATTCTTGCTTCACCTGCTCTCATCTGCTGTTCTAATTGATCACTGCCATTGATCAACCCAACAAAACGATCATTCCAGAAATCATATACATAGTATAGCTTACCGGCATCCAGGCCCAATCCGCCTTCATTCAGACTTTTACTTAACCACACACTGATCCTGTTTTTCTCAGCAGCCGTTGAGTCAAGGTTGTAGTTATAAAATGTGAGTTGGTGCCAGGATGGATTTATTGCAAAATCATACACCCGTGGAAACTTTACACCTGCATCAAATGCATCAATGGGCCTTGCACTCTGCGTTTGCGTATGATAAGGGAAGGTGCGGCTCATATCATGCAGTTGCGCTTCAGACAATTGAGAAAAACTCGGGGCAAGCAAAAATCTTCCACTGGTGACATAACACATGGTAAGCATGCAACGGCTGCCATCGCTCTTAGTTTTGGGATAACAACTTTCCGGGTCTTTTGAATCCATGTCGTAATTGATCACCACGCGGTTCTTATACCAGCGCAAACCACAACGGCTAGCCATCTCCGGTGTAAAAGCGCTTGCATCATCCCAAACACGTTGCGATTCTATTAAACCAAGCGTAACATCCGAGCCTCGGGTTAAATTGCGTTCCTGCAGCATTACATCTTTTCCCAATCCTTCATCAGCCAGCTTAAACATATTTCTGTATGCCCATGCTGTGGTTGCATATTTATTGTCAAACCCTCCTTCAAAGGCCCATGCAGTTGACTCAGGATAATCATAAAATATCCCTTTTATACCTGCTTTCTTCAAATTGCCATAAACAGCCTGCATATGTTTTATAAAACCGGTATCAGTAAAATCATAACTCCACATGTGCTTATCGCTCCACCAGTTGCGTGAATTACTCTCTGCAAATTCACTGGGATAACTGAGTTCCTGGTAAAACCTCTGCGGGGCAACAACAATTCTGTAGGGGTCATTAAACAACATCCAGTCTGGGTGAAGCTTTACAAAATCTTCTGACCTACGGCCTGACTGTATATACGTAAACGGGTAACCTCCTCTATCAATAATAGCTTTTGACCAGCTTTCGGTGGTAAGATAGGGCGCCGTATAATTTGCCTCGTCAGCCGAACCTTTGTCCCCCCATTTAGCCCAGTGTTCATCATCCCACCAGCCTTGCTGGTTATTGGGACCATAAGCATCAGGCACCAAACGAATAGCCACTTTGGTATATTTGGTAATTCCGCTTTTTATGGCATTATCCATCTCTTCTACTGCTCCCTTTGAGTCATTAAACTTTCGCCGGTTTTTATCTATGCTATATACATTGGCATACCATAAACATTCTGTAGGAAAATCATAGTGGTTTAAATCTATTTTTTGTGCCTGTTTTAAAACACCTGCATATTTTTCCAGTGCTTCAAACGGATTTTGATTGTTGAAACAGAGATAAAAATTTTCATCCAGCCAATACTGCTGCCCGGCATCAATGCGTTTACCCACCGGGTCTTCGCTGTATAATTGCAGTTGCAGCGCATCTTTTGTTCTTGTTACTTTTACAAATTTTTCAAACTCCCGGTAAGTTGCACCACCGGCTACCAATATCTCCCGGTTTGCAGGTTCTCCAAATTTTACAAGCACATTATTAAATGAACGAAGCATAGTTGTGTCTGTTACCCATGTTGGGCTGCCACCACCATTCCCATCCAGTATGCGGTAATTTATGGAATTGTTTTTACCTGAATAAACCTCCTTGCTCGCTAACGGATAAAAACTCATCAGTTGATAAGGTATTTTTGTATCGTTATTAATACCCATATTAAAAATGAAATACTTCCTGGCATCATACAAACGCACCTGCCATAAAATATCCGCATAATTTTCAAATGCAATTTTTATGGTTAATGCCTTACCCGTACCCAATTCATCATTTATATCTTCAACAACCCATGTTCTTTTCTCACATGAATCTTTGGATTGTAAACCACCTGCCTGGAAATAAGCATTANNTAACCTTTTCCCCTTTGCTGTTACTGAGATAAAAAAGGCCGTTATTGAGATTGAATCCCAACTGCACAAAATTATTTTCAATAGATACCCATTGTTTCTCTTCTTTTACAGAAACTTTCTGCTGCGCAAAAAGAGGAGTGCCCCACAATATCATCGCAAAAAATACTGGTAGCGATTTTCTTTTTCCCATATGGCTTTTAATTATTTGTTTGTTCCGGTTGTTCATTATAATAAAAATTTTGTTGATTACAAAATAATGCGACAATTTAAAATGTGCCCATTTATATGTTTGAAATTTTGACGAATGATTTATTCAATACGCTCTATTCATGATCTTATACATAAAACCCATTTCTCGGGATTATTACACCCGGGTGCTTTTCCATTTCTTCTTCTACCAGATCAACACCCAAACCAGGGCGATCATTTAATTGCAAGTGACCATTCTTTACCATATCTTTTATGGGGTTTGTAATCACTGTATCTCTCCAGGCTACATCATTAAACATAAATTCCTGGCGGAAGAAATTTGGCACTGATGCACAAACATGGGCGCTTGCTAAAGTTGATAATGGCCCGTTAGGATTATGCGGCGCTAATAGAACATTATACGCTTCCATCATGGTTGCCATTCGTTTCATTTCCGACGGGCCGCCGCAACGGGTGATGTCGGGCATCATGATGTCACAAATATTTTTCTCTAATACCGGCCGGATACCATGACGGGTATAATGCCTTTCACCCACACAGATAGATACATTAGAAGGAATTCGTTCACGCATAGCCCGTAAAGTATCGGCACTTTCAGGGCCTGCAGGTTCTTCATACCAGGTTATATCCAGCTCTGATAAACGCTGAGCCATTATAACTGCCACACGATAATTAAGCATGGCGTGGGTTTCGATCATGATATCAAAGTCAGGCCCCACCGCATCACGAACAGCTTTGCTAACATTAAATGCTAAATCCTGTTGTTCGGCAGTCAATGTTAGGTTAGAAGATAAATCTTCACCATATAAATAATTGGTATGTGCAAACGGATCAAACTTCAACCCTGTGAAACCAGCGTCTTTTACTTTTTTTGCCTGTGCAGCATAATCACTTTTATTATGCCCGCCACCGGTGAACCAATAATTGGCATACAACAAAATATCTTTTCTGAAAGCCCCACCCAGCAATTCATAGCAAGGTGTGCCCAATACTTTTCCTTTCAAATCAAGTAATGCCATATCAATACCACTGATGGCACACATGCTGGCACCAAAAGGTCCTATCCAGTTGAGATCACGATACAATTTCGTCCATATGAAATCTGTTTTCATTGGGTCTAAACCAATGATGCGANNCGCTGCATGATACACAATCGGGCTGCCGGGCCAGTTGGTAGCTTCACCAACTCCGGTATGGCCGATGTCGGTATAAATTTTCAACAATGTCCAGTTGTATTTAACACCTTCCACCAACCAAACTTTTACATCTGTAATTTTCATTGCAATGAATGTTTTATTTTTTTGTTATCGACATTTAATATGCTAATGAACACATCTTGCGTCGCACATTTGTACTGCATCACAATATTCATCATCTTTTTTCAACCACAGAAGGGGCTAAGAAAAACACAGAGATATTTTCTTCTTCTTNNGTTATTTTTTTCAATCAGAGATATTGCCTTATTGAATCCTAAATTCCATTCTTCCTTTCAACACTTTCCCTTTAATTTTTATTCTTACGTCTGAATGTTTTGAACGATAAAAAGTTCCGAACCATTATTGCTGTAATCTGCAATTAACCAATTGATCCGTTCATCCTGCAATTAAGTTCTGGATGATTGAGTTACATCAGAAAGAACTGAACACTGGTCGGTCTTGCAGATTAGCCGGGAATATCAAAACCATTGATTTGATTTGACTGACCAAAAGATTGATAACAGAGAAAAAATACAAAAAGCAATAACTGAACTAGTTTTATATTTAAATTTTTAATTATAAACATTGTTTGCTTTAAATTGAATAGAATCCCTACAGGATAATCGATGCAATGAATGTTGAAGAAAGATACAATGCTGNNCCACTCACTATATTATGCCATACATATCAAATGCTTCTTTCGCCCTCATACCTTCTTCAATTTTTTTCTGCACCATCTTTTCGCCTGTTGCTTTTTCAATTGCAAGACGGAACACTTCTTCTTCTGCTTCTTTTGGCACAATACAAACACCGTCAATATCACCCAACACAATATCACCGGGATATACACGAACACCTTTTATTTCGAGCGGAACTCGAAAGTCAATCACTTTGCCCCGTGGCGCCTGGTCTTGTGCATAACGACCATAAGAGAAAGTAGGAAAATCAATCCTGAGAATACCATGCGTATCTCTTGAATAACCATCCACGACAGCTCCAGCTGCCCCAAGTTTTTTTGCCCTGGTGCTCATCAATTCACCCCATAAAGCATACTTGGGGGAAGCACCGGTACAGATATACACTTCATTTTTTTTCAGATCGTCCAATGCTTCGAGCATTAAGCCAAACGGTTTATTTAAAACGGGATTCTCATTACCCTCAGCACCAAACACATCAGCTTCCAGCACTGGCATGGCCCTGCCTATTACAAATGCACTATCATTTAAAGGCCTTATCTGTGGCGGCAGAAACTGATGGAGCAATCCCAGCTTGTCCATAATATCGCCAACCACCGCGGTGTAGAGTTCTTTGCGAATAATGTGAAAGAGTTCATCGTCGGTATCCCAAAGTTTTTGTACAGTCTGTGCTCCGTTACTTTTTTCCATTTTTTTTAATTGTTAGTTTTTCAATTTGTTTAAATGTAATTATCATAGAATTAATATTTTCTTAAGATGATGACCCGGCTACTAATGTGTCAGCTCCTCCAAACGTTGTGCCATGGCTTTTCGAGTTAAATAGAGTTCCTCCAAGTTACGTGAGAATGTGCTTACATCTATCACAAGTCTCTGTATTTGTGACTCTGCAAAATCCATAGCACCTAAATTCTTTAGCATCCAAAGGTATTCATAGTCTTGAATACCCTCGCGTAGAAGTTCAAACCGAATGGAGGAAACGGGGCCATCCACATCAGGTTGTCTGGTAAATCTTTTCGTATAATCTCCCGGATAAAGCAAAGAGCCTTCGCCGTTGAGAATGTAACCATCACTACACACGAATCCAGGGATAAAAGTCACGGCGCTCAGCCAAGGATTGGGTGTCTCAGTCCAAAAGTTCAGCGCCCAATATAAAATACCATTCATATGATACCGAGCTGTAATCCAGGGAATCATAACGGGATCGAGTGCCGGGGCATCAATAAAATAATTCGGTTGTGGATAACGCAGACCACAGGATGGATACCAGGTTATCTCTCCACCTTTTGACTGCTCTTCATTGATAGCTTGTTTAACTTCCGGATCGTTAAGGTCATTCCCAAATATTGCAAAATCATTCACATATCCACGAAGTGTTCCCCAATCCAAGAATTTCTTAGATAAAGGATAATTAAATCCTTCACTTGTTACTGGTGATTTGGTAGCTAAAAAAGGAATACCGGGTGCGGCCTCATGCACTATATTTGCCCACTGACGGGTATCTTCGTAGTCCTCCTTAGAATCAGGCTCATCAATCGGGCTAATAAATACCAACCTATCTTTCCACCCATTCTTCTCGAAATAT
This sequence comes from Chitinophagaceae bacterium, assembly GCA_003132765.1. Classification (GTDB taxonomy): domain Bacteria; phylum Bacteroidota; class Bacteroidia; order Chitinophagales; family Chitinophagaceae; genus Ginsengibacter. The sequence continues at coordinate 11,183 of PKYU01000063.1, forward strand.
GATTTAACCTGCGATAAATAAGACTCCACCTTCTGGCTAAATGATTTGGAGAACTGTTTCGCAGTGATTTGGCTTTTCAAACTAGAAGGATAAGCATTGAGAAGGACACGATTAGTGTTTAGTGAGTCCATGTAGTATTTATATCGTGCATAGTTGAATTTTACCGTTACTTTTTCATCGTTGACAGCAATTTCCGGTTCGAGCTGCTCATTAATCCAAGGCTCCATACGATGCTCATATAAGAATTTGTAGTAAGTTTGTGTGAGTTGGTCTATTTCTTCAGACGATTCCGGCTTGTGGTAAAAATTAGCCAAAGATTCTTTATCGATATTCATGTACGTAATCAAGTGGGTTTTATCCGGCAGGGAAAAATTGTAGACTTTGACTTCCACATTCAGGCTTTCCAGTGACTTCCCATTTTGCGTAATTGTGAAAGTACCCGTGTAAAGAGCGCCAGGTGTTCCAGATGGAATGGAAATATCAACCCATATAGGCCGATTCTTGACAACAGAATATGAAGCCTCCATACTAAATGGTACTTTAAGGGGAGCCAGTGCATCCGGCCAATAACCCGTATTACCGATCGGACTAGATTTACCATAGAGCATAATATAGTGCTCCAGATAGAATTTAATCTGCTCCTTAGAAATCATTTTTCCTTGTTTAGAGGTTAAGCCAGATGCTTCAATAAAAAAACCTCCAGGAGTCTTCTTTAAATCAACCATGTTATTCAAATTTTTATACCCTTCAGGAAGGGGAATGGTAACCACCACCTGGAAGGAAACGTGCTGATTCCTGGCCCCCGCCACATTAATTCTTTTATCCTCTTTTGACCAGATCAGGTTATTAGTTTCAACCNNCCATCCCTATTTCAGGTAGTAATAACATTCCAGATAATAAAATTTGAAAGCATATATTCCAAATAAATTTTAACACAATTTGATTTATTTTCATTACTTATCAGTTTTCTATTTTAATTACTTAGACAGGTTCATTATTTCTTGTAAGGATATCAAAACATTAACCAGTTCTTTTGCATTTATCGATGAACGGCAGGCTCAAGAGAAGATTTTTTCTGCGCACCGTAAGCCACTACCACTACATCATCCAATTTTTCATCACCAGGTTGCAAAGAAATCACCAGCGAATTCTGACTACTTGCTATTATTTTTACAGTTTTATAACCCACCTTACTGTATGCAAGCACTACTTTTGAGGGATTGCCAACAATAATAGAAAAATTACCCTATTCATCAATAGTTACTAATCTGAATTGGCCCTTTCACATTAATTGTTACTCTTGAAGGGGGGACCTATCGTCTGTCATAATTCCAGTCACAATTTGCGTTTGTTGTACAATCGTAACTTCAAATCAAAAAACTCAAACGAACAGAAATACAATTTGCCGGATTGTTTTTTTCGTTTGCAATCATTTTTTGAGAATGTAAAAATAGCTTGCTCGTGACCCATCTTCCTACAAAGCGTTTAACCAGTTTACAAACTATTTTACCAATAATATGATCATTATTAATTATTTTGGGTTAATTTAGTTTTCAAAATAAGTCACCTGGCTTAAATTATTATTACTGCCCTCCTTGAAATAATATCTGATGATGTTAAGTTGAATAACATGGTTGCAGTAGAAGTGTTCGACGCAAAAACGTTTCCATTATTATCAGTGGCCATGCAAAAAATACTTACAACAAAAATGTTAGTGACCACACTTACCAAAAGGGTAAAAATTTTAGCAGCCTTTAAATATTAGATTTTATGAAGCCGCAACTTATTGACGTTAACTTTTCAGGTACAAAAACCATACAGATAAAAAAAATAGATCAATTCTATCTCGAGGCTCCATTTCATTTTCATCATTTGTGTGAGCTTGTGTGGGTGGAGCAAAGTTTTGGCAAACGTATAGTTGGAGATCATGTGGGTAATTTTGAAGATGGCGACTTGGTACTGATGGCGCCAAACCTGCCACATATATGGCAAAATGATGAAGCATTCTTCCTCAAGGAAAGAGGTTTCCGTGTAAAGGCTACCGTTATCTATTTTCCTGCTGATTTCCTACTTAACCTGACTGATGAGCAAGATGTTTTAAACACAACACAGTGCCTAATAAAAAGAGCATCCTGCGGGTTAGCATTCTTTGGAGAAACAAGGCAAAAGATATCTGAGATATTGTCAAATATATCAGATGCAGAAGGATTTAAAAAAATAATTTACTTTCTTCAGGTCATAGACATATTAGCTGGTTCAAAGGAGTTTGAGCACCTTGCCAGTGTTTCATTTAAAAACCTTTTTGATGAAAAAGATACAGGCAGAATAAATAAGGTTTATAAATTTTTAATGCAGAATTTTCAGAGGGATATATCACTTGAAGAAATATCGGATATATGCCATATGACCCCAAATTCCTTCTGCCGTTTTTTTAAAAACAGAACACAAAAATCACTCACTAAGTTTTTAAATGAACTGCGTATAGGGCATGCCTGTAAACTATTGCAAAATGAAGATTATTCTATGGTCGATGTGTGTTATGAATGTGGTTATAACAATACGGCAAACTTTAATAAGTTTTTTAAAGCAATAACTAAAGAAACGCCATCTGAATATAGGCGTAAATTGGTAAACCGTTGAATTAATATGTTCCCGGTTGATAAAATATAAGTTAAGGCGCTAAACATGTATTAGCACAGGAATTAAATTTTTATTTAATCCCCGATCACCGAAATAATCTAATTGCTCTATACTGGCACTGTATCGGAAGTTGGCGTTCTTAAGCCCTCTTTGTACTGCACGATACTGCCTGTCATCCCACTCGCTTTGTACCAGGTGATGTACCAGTTCATCGTTGGTAAACGTTTGCGTTTGTACGTCAGGTTCAATACTGGCTTTAAAAGCCTGATGCATACCCAAAAGCCGCATACGACTCATCTTTTCTAAACTTTCTTTATTCATTTTTTAAATTTTATTTGATTAATAATGGTTGCTGTTTTTTCCTCCTGTTTTACTGATAGTAATCTTCTCCCCGAATATTGTCGTGCAGTGGCATGCTGTTATCTGCGCCTGAGGGTTTGGGTTCATCTTCCAATGGAATAAAATCTGCTTTTGATTTTAATATGCGCTCGATGATTCCAAAGTTGTACATGTTAAAACTATCAGCCCGTTTGCAGGCGTTGATAAGCCTTGTTTCCCCTACACGTTTTTTATAATTGATAATACCCTGGCAAGCTCTGTAATTTTTTTCGGGATACTCATTGCGGGATAATACTTTTTTGATGTATTCCATTACTGCTGCACCAATAAGGGCTGCATCGGCAATAAATTTCTCAGGATTCCATTCCGTAAGGTATTTATGCCAGGAAGCAAGGTGGTCTTTATTTTGTATGTATTTGTCTGCAGGAGAACTTGCAAAACTTTTACCAAATAGCTTTTCTGAAACTACTCCCGGCGATCATAACCATGCATCAGCAACACCTGAATTTTCAAAGGAGATCATAAATTTTCTCAGGAGAAATAATCATTAGTGCAGTATATTATTAGAATTACAAAAAGATTCAAGCCTTTACATTATTATAATTTAAGGTAACTTAATGCTCTCATCTAATGAATATTTTAATTCAAAATTTTCTGCTGTGAAAATACCGGTAGGTCACTAATGATTACTTATCTTGACTAACAGCAGCATCCGGGTTCGCACTTGTTAGCAGCAATTGGTTGATCAGGTTTTCTCTTTTGAAGTTCTTCTTCTGTTGCCTGACGAACATCATCAATGATAATATCAAAATAAAATTGGTCATTCAATTCGCGGCTTATTTCATTGGAAATAGAAATTGATTTTTTCTGGCCCGTCTCTAATCCTTCCAAACAGGCTTCAAGTGCAGGTAAAATATTTTCTGCACCATGCAAATAATTTACTGCTGTAGTATGCATTCTATCTTCAAGAATTTCTCCCTGTTTATTTTTCATAATGTATCGTAAAGACACAACAGTGTCAGCTGATACTTTCATATTTTTTAATTGATGAGGATACCTGCTTTAGAAGTTGATGAAGAGCAACAGGATGACAGTTCTTCAACTGGTGCTGTATTAAAAGGGTTGGCAGGGCGAAGATCAATACCAAAACCACCTTCATGAATAACCAATGGTCCGAATGAAAATTCATAATTAATTTTTTCATTCGGATATACCCAATACTTTTCCTTCACCTGTATATTACAACATTTTACAACCTCTTTTCCATCTCCCTGCCTTGTGAATAAATAATCATGCTGAGACGAGATAAGAGGTATTTGCTGAAATATCACATAAGCAGGTTTATCATCAGACCGGATATCTATACCGATATGATCAAGATAAGCTTCGTCTTTTGCATGATATATTTTTTCTTTTTGCGCAACAGGAATATGAGAGAAAATAAAATTAATACCGCCATCAAAAGCATATTTGATATAGCCTTCAGCTTTATTTGCAATTATTCCTTCATGCTTCAAAAATATTCTATTCGGAAGCTCTGCCACATTAGTAACATGAATATGATAATGCATGCTATCTGCTATTTCGATTTGATTTGCAAAAGGAAAATCATTTTTTGAAACAGTTGCTGCATAGTTGATTTCTTCAACAGTCAATAACTCAAGCTGAGATAACAATGAGGTGAGCGATGATAATTTCTCTGTAATGATCTTCATAAAATAATATTTTAAAGTGAATGAATTATGCTTTACTTAAAACAGAAGCTTTGCCTTAAAGAATTACTTTTTCAACAACAATATTTCCATAAAAAACTTTCACAGAAGGTTGATTGCCTTTAAGACTTACTGTGCCAAAGCCTGTTTCAGTAGAAAGAAAAGAAGTAAAGTCACCCACTTTTGAATCAATGAATAAGGTTTTATCCACTGCATCATAACGCACACCAGTAAGTGCCTGTAAATAACCATAGCTGGATAAGGCTCTTGCATACCAATGACCACACTCATATTCATTGAAAGGATTTCTTATCCTGCCATCATAACGATTGCGGGAAGCACGAACAATATCCAATCCTTCTTTTAATTGTCCCATCAGCATCAGGTGAGAAGCAACCTGGTGTTCAATACCTGTCCAAACTTCATCGCTGTATACAAAAGGTAAAGAAAGCTTTCCGCCTTTGGGCCATGTGCATAGTAACAATCCACCTTCATCTCCTAAAGCATAGGAAGGTCGTTGAGGATTGGCATGTTCACTTAAATTTTCTTTGAGATTGTATTTATGAACTGCAAGTAAATGACTTTTGATCTTTGTAGTTTCAACAGGATCTTCCAGACCACACATTGATGCAATCCATGCACCTAAAACACCATCTGATAAACAACCAAGCCCGTATTGATATTTTGGTCCTTCTTTCTCTAAAAGTTCTTTCGCTTCTTTCGAATACTCGCCACCTATAGATTTTGCTGTTGCAGGGTTCTGTGCGTTCAATCCATTCACCTGTATCTTTTGAATAAAATATTCTCCGTTATATAATTCCGTTTCCATAAACTTCTTTCCCCGCTCAGCAAGTTGTTTGTAGATATCTACATCTTTTTGGAGGAATTTTCCCATTGCTGTAATAGCATTCAAAGCACCTATATAAAAACTTGTGTGCATGCCATCCGCTCCCCAGAATTCAATATCATAAGTATTATGATGAGGTTCTTCTATAACACCTTTATGTCGCGGATCCCAGGTTTGAATGCAATAATCCATGCTTGTTTTTACCATAGGAAATATCNNCGTTTGTAGCCATTCGTTATTTCCACTGATACGCCATTCACGGTATACTTTCATAATGCCCCCTAATTGTCCATCGGCAGCAGCATGAAACGTATGATCGGCAGGATGTATAGGCATTGTTGCACGAAAGTTTTGATGCCCTTCTTTGTTTTGGCTTTCACAAAACTCTGTATCGCGTAAGCTTCTTTCCAATGCAGGAAAAAGATGTGGTATTGCCTGAGCATAGTTCCATACATGAGTACAGGAGCCATGGCAACAACCGCTGTTATCACCGCAACCTTCAAAGTTCCATAAACGGCCATCATATTGCCGTAGCACTGTTGGTGATTTTAAAATGGTAAGGTTTGATGCTACTGCCTCCACCACTTCAGGCGGAAGCGTGCTTGCAAAGAATGCATTTTTAAATAGTATTGATCGTTTATATAACTCATCATAATGCTGAAGCCAATAAACAGCTACTTCTTTTATATTATTGAAGCGATTGCTATACCAGGGTTTATAATAGTTACCATTAAAATCTTTATCATATTTATCCAATCCAATATCAGAAGGCGAATTGCAACAACCAGAAGCAGGATCGCAGTTGGTTTTACGTTCACCCATCTTTCCGTAAGTTTGATCAGAGTCAGGCGTGTACCACGAAAACATTAATCTTACTGTTTTTTCATTCCCTGGTAATAATTTAAAAGGAACATATAAAGAAGCACCGGGAGCATCAGCTTCAACAGGGTCAACATTGTTTATTTCAGCATTTTTAACTGCATTCCATGCCATCGTTATAGGATCCCACCAACCACCACGAAACCAGCAGTAATCAACCTGTGCAGAATCATCATCAGTAAAGACTGAAAAGTCAGATTTTAAAAATGGTTTGTCCTTCGTTCCTGCTTCTGATAGAATAAATCCATTTTTTATCTTATTGATAGAATTCTTTCCATCATCCACCTTTACAAAATTCTTTGCATTAAATGAAAAGACTGCATCAAGCGTTGATATTCCTTTATTCACGAATTTATATTCAAAGGCCCCAAGAGGCAAGCTGGAATTATCATCATCAGTTGGTATAAACGGACTCCAGGCTGTGACCCGTACTTTTAAAGGCAAATCATTATCAGTAAGATCAAGATGAGCAAAAGGGAATCTTGTTAAAAGTGATGCATGATGAAAACGAGGTAAACCTGTTGTGGAGCCTCCTAATCCGTTCCCCGCATC
>PKYU01000444.1 GCA_003132765.1 Chitinophagaceae bacterium
TGGCATTATTTTATTATATTATTGATGTGCTGGGTTATAAAAAATGGGCATTTTTCTTTAAGGTGATCGGAATGAATTCTATCCTGATTTATATGTCGGGAGGGTTTATTAACTGGTCTTATACTACTAATAGTTTTTTCCAATGGCTCGGCCAACTGGCGGGCAATCCCTTTAATGCAGTNNCTATAAAAAGAAAATTTTCCTTCGGGTATAAATTCATGATCATTCCTATTTCTGTAGCCTGTATGAAGGTTAGGATTTAGGTTATCGTTTCTAAAGCATAATTAGAAATATGTGAAATGAAGGAATGATTAAGCCGCGGAAAGGGAAGGTGTTAGTAATTATTTCGAGATTCCAAACTGAATTTTAAGAATCATGAGCATTGCAGCTATATCCGCACTTGTAATTATAAGCATTGCTTCTGTTATTTTACTTACTTCAAAATGGAAACTTCATGCATTCGTTTCCCTTTTTATCGTATCCCTTTTCCTCGCCATAGCTGTGATGCCGGGTAAAGATGTTATTACTATTATGAAAGATGGCTTTGGAAATACGATGGCCTCAACAGGGTTTTTGATTATCCTGGGTGCCACCATTGCCATTATACTTGATAAAACAGGAGCTGCTATTACACTTGCCCGTTATATTTTATCCAAAACCGGCGAAGGTAATGCTGCAGCAGCTTTGGGTATAACCGGTTTTGTCGCCGGCATGTCGATTTTTTGTGATACCGGGTTTATCATCCTGAGCGGTCTGGCTAAGTCATTCAGCGCCAGGACCAAAACTGCTATGCCTTTAATTGCAGGGGTATTAGGTTGTGCACTTTATTCAGTTCATTGTTTAATTCCGACCCACCCAGGTGCCCTGGCAGCCGCTGGCATAATAGATGCTAATATTGGAAACCTCGTAATCATGGGTATAGCCTTTGCCAATCCCGGTTTCTTAGTTTCTTATTTTTGGGTGAAACAAATGACTAACGGTAAAAACTACCCGCCATCCCCCGAAAGTGAAATTCCGGAGAAGGAGCATCAACAAGTACATCCTTCTGTGCTGTTATCATTTTTGCCAATTGTAATTCCTTTAATCCTGATAGCTACAGGATCTTTATTAAATATTATGGCAACCGAGTCCGATAATATCCTGTTTAGAGTTTTTATTTTTACCGGGCAACCGGTGATGGCCTTGCTGATCGGTGTAGTATTTGCATTAATGCTCCTTGGCAACAGGAAAATAAATACGCTTAATGTTATTTTTGAAACTGCGATAGAAAAAGCAGGCCCCATCCTTATTATTACGGCAGCCGGCGGGATGTTTGGAATGATCATTAAAGAAACCGGTATTGGCGCTACGGCTGGTATCGCATTAAATAAGACTGGTCTTGGATTGGCGATCCCTTTTTTGATTGCCTTTATTCTGAAAACAGCGCAAGGATCCTCAACTGTAGCTATTATAACTGCGGCGTCCATAATTGCTCCTATGATGCCCACCCTAGGATTAGAGACTGAGCCAGGAAAATTGTTTACCATGCTTGCTATGGGAGCCGGATCAATGATGATATCTCACGCCAATGACTCTTATTTTTGGGTGATAACAAAGTTTTCAAATATTCATGCAGATATTACATTGAGGATTTATTCTACCGCTACTGCTGTAATGGGCATAACAGTTTTTACCTGCATATGGGTTGTTTCTCTTTTTTTTCTCAGATAAGCCAATTTACGTTTATGCCAGCTTGTTAAATCTAAATGTTTATTGAAAAAAATTAAACAGGCTCTAATGAATTCTAAAATAATTGCAGAAGAAATTTTTTTAGCCGGAGTTGAAAGTGTGTTGCCGGGCAAAATGATCCGAAGGCAGGTTTCGGTAAAAGGTGAAATACTGTTCATTTCTGACTTTTCAATTTCGTTGAATTCGATTCACCGAATTTTTGTTATTGGGGCAGGTAAGGCAAGCGCGGGAATGGCCAAAGAATTAGAAAGCATATTAGGGAACAGGATTACGGGGGGCCATATAGTTGTAAAATATGGTCATGGAAATGAGCTGCAATATATAAATATTTCAGAGGCCGGACACCCTGTGCCGGACAGCAACGGGCTCGATGCCACACAAAAAATCCTACATATTTTGAAAGAGGCCAATAAAAATGATTTGGTGATTTGCCTTCTTTCAGGCGGAGGCTCCGCGCTATTGACAGATTTGCCTGAAAGTGCAACTCTTAAGGATATGATGACAATCAATCACTTTCTGCTCAATAGCGGTGCTGACATAAAAGAAATAAACACCGTTAGAAAACATTTGTCAAAAGTAAAAGGCGGACAAGTAGCAAAAGCTGCATCNNGGTTGGTGATCCAATTGATGTTATTGCTTCCGGGCCTACAGTACCGGACAAATCAACTTTTGATGATGCAATTAGGATACTTAAGAAGTATAATCTTTTTAAAAAGATACCCGGCCGACTGGCAAATTACCTCCAAAAGGGGACTGAAGGCATATACCCCGATAGGCCAAAACCGGGAGACACAATTTTTAGTACCACACATAATTTTGTCATAGGTAGTAATAAAATGGCCCTGGAAGCGGCTCTCGGGAAAGCAATGGAGTTGGGGCTTAATCCCCTGATCATTAACTCAGCATTGGAAGGAGATACAATAAAAACGGCGGAAGACATTGTTGCAATAGCCATTAGATTTCAAAATGATGTCACAATGAAAAAGCCTTGTTGCTTGCTTTTTGGTGGCGAGACAGCACTTAAAATAGAAGGGAATGGAAGCGGGGGTAGAAATCAGCACCTTGCATTATACGGNNAGCTAGTATTCTCAAGGATAAGGAAAAAATTACTTTGCTTTCAGCAGGAACAGATGGAAGTGATGGCCCAACAATGGCTGCAGGAGCCGTGGTAAATACGGACACTTTTAATGATGCATTTATGAAGGGTTTGGATATTAAAAAATATTTACAAAATTTCGATTCCTTCCATTTTTTTGAAATAGCAGGCGGGCTTATTATTACTGGTCCAACACTTACTAACGTTATGGATATTGTGGTAGTAATAGTGGAATAATGAACTGAAAACTATAGAACGCGTAAGTGCTTTATCTTATTAAGATCTCATTCATCCTTAAATTTAATCGGTAGGTCCTTTTTTTCAGGAACCTTTATTAAAAAAATTGAATTATTATTCTTTGTCCAGAAATAATTGGATTGGCCGGTTACGAAATATAAAGTGCAGGCTTGGAGCCTGCACTTTTAGGTGACTTTTCTAAAATAAAAAAGCACCAGGTTTATTTTTATCCCTGCTTTCGCAAGTCTACTTACTAACCCGATGCTTTGTAGGAAACTTCTTTTCTTCTGTTGCCAGATTCTTTTCCATCTCCCATACTGATCAAACCGTTTTACCGATCCTTTCAATATTGTACTGCTAAGGTAAATTGCATTTTAATAAATTTCTAATTTTATTTCGGTTTGATTTGCACCATCAATACACAGGTTTATTCACAAGAAATTGAACTAATTAACAGCTATCAACATTCGTTAATGGGCTTCTGTGTATTTCCTGAAGTTATTTAATATAGATTGCCAACCGCCCCCTTGCAATTCAACCGGATTAGCATTTTCAGTTTCAAAGTTTTCAATTATTCTGGTAGAATTTCCATCCTTAATAAAAGTAACTCTTACCTTTCTGCCATCTCCAAGAGTGTAGGCAATTAATTTATATAAAATAATTGAGTCGTATGTTCCTTCAAAATCAAATCCGAAACTTCCATTTTTAGCTTCCATTCTTGAAAGAAAGCGCCCACCAACCCTTAAATCATTTTCGGCTTGCGTCGTTTGCCAGTCTTCAGAAGCATAGTTCCATTTCATGACATGTTCTGGCTTCCTCCAATATTGCCAGACTTTTTCAGCAGGGACGTTGATTTCAATTTCAACAGTAATTGTTGTTTTGTTTGTGTTCTCCATAATGCAATTTTTTTCATGTTTAAAAAAATAGAGACAAGGACTTCAGTTATCATTCTTTCTTCTCATGCAATTCATTGATCAATTGCGCTACCAATGATGTCCATCCAGTTTGATGGCTGGCGCCCAATCCGTATCCATCATCTCCATGAAAATATTCATAAAATAAGACCAGGTGTTCATTGCCTGGCCGTTTGTAAAACTCATTATATTTTCCATATATCCTTCTTTTTTCTTGCGCATCTTTTTCAAAAAGGCTGATAACTCTTTTAGTCAATTCATCCGCCACCTGCTTCAGGTTCATCTTATTACCCGAACCAATGGGGCATTCTACCAGCATATCATCCCCATAAAATTTCCCATACTTGCGGATGGACTGGATGATGATATAATTGATCGGAAGCCATACCGGTCCCCTCCNNCGATACTATCAACTGTAACAGAATAAGGATTCTTTTCATGAAATTTGGAAAGCGCCCGGATACCTCCCTCTGAAAGAAATTCTTCTTCATTCAATAAATGTCTCAGAATATCCTTAAGCCTGTCTCTTGGTACCAACGATAGGAGAATATTATCTCCGTTTCTTCCCTCTTCATTAGGCCAAAAGCGATTATTCTTGCGCCGGTAATTTTC
>PKYU01000404.1 GCA_003132765.1 Chitinophagaceae bacterium
AATCACTGCCGATCTTGAATTATACACCGCATGGGGATACAGAATGGATGCAACTCCACTTCTATATCTAAAATCCCCTAAAGAAATGGGCACCTCTGTTTCTTCATCTCCTGTATTTTTATTATTCGGCCTGTTCATCGTTATTAGCTCATTTTTTATTTGGTTTTATAGAAGATTTATTTCTTCGATTATTAATACNNAAAAATTTCATCAGGTAATATTTCAATTTCATTGTTTCTTGTTGCATTTCTCTTTATTCCCATACGGGGAGGAATTCAGAAAATTCCAATGAACCAAAGTGATGTATATTTTTCTACCAAATTATATGCAGATCATGCCGCGATTAATCTTCCGTGGAACATCGTTTTTTCCATATTAAACAGGCATAATAATGAAAATCCATTCAAATATTTTCCTGAAAAGAAGGCTATGCAATTAGTATCAGAATTATATAATACAGGACCAGCTAAAATTGAGAATATATTACAAGTTAAAAGACCTAACATCATATTTATTATTATGGAAAGCTACACTGCAAAATTTGTTGGCTGCCTTGGGGGAGAACCCGGAGTTACACCGAATCTTGATAAGATTGCATCAGACGGATTGTTATTTACCAATATTTATGCGGCAGGCGACAGAAGTGAAAAAGGGCTGGTAGCAGTATTAAGTGGGTATCCAAACCAGGCAATTACGTCAATAATAAAAACACCAACAAAAACACAGAAGCTTCCTTCCATAACACAATCCTTAGAAAAAGAAGGTTATCATACCAGTTATACTTATGGAGGAGAACTTGAATTTGCCAATATTAAGTCATACCTGGTAAATGTTGGTTTCGATAAAATAGTCAGTAAATATTCGTTTCCTATTTCTGAAAGAAGCACTTCTTGGGGAGTTCATGACCAGTTCGTCCTGGATAGATTTTTTAATGATGTAAAGCTGGAAGAACAGCCCTTTTTTGCTACGCTATTCACACTTAGTAGCCATGAGCCTTATGATGTCCCCGGTACTCCAAAGTTTAAAGGAAGTGATCAAACAACTAAATTCAAAAATTCTGTTGCATATACAGATAGTTGTATTGGAGCATTCATGAATGGTTTAAAGAATGATCCGCTCTGGAAGAATACCCTTGTAGTTTTCGTTGCCGACCATGGGCATCCCCTGCCCGGCAATGACCCCAATGACAGACCTTCCAAATTTNNGTAGATCAACTTAATATCAGTACTGAAAAATTTAAATGGAGTAAAGATCTTTTGGATTCTTCTGCGAAGAAGTTTGCCTTTTATTCTCTTAATAATGGGTTTGGATTTGTTACTTCTTCAGGCATTGTAACTATGGATAATATATCCCAAAAAGTAATCTACTCAACCAAAGGGGTTGATTCCGGTTCGATAAATTTTGGAAAGGCATATATGCAGTTATCCTACCAGGATTTTCTAAACAGATAAAACATCAGGATTATGCAACTTCCGGTAAAAGAAGGCTAATAGAAGACAAACCGAGCTAACCAGGAACCATAGCATCTTATATCCATAGTGTCCTGCCACAAGCGATCCGGCATAGGGTCCAATTGTTTGGGCAAAGGCCCATGAAACGCTGTATAAAGCAGCATATTGCCCGCGGTTATTCTGAACAGTCCTGGCTATCCAATATGCATTCATGAAAGGCATAGCCAGTATTTCACCAAACGTGAGAAATAACATAGACAGTACGGCAATTATACCATAGTTTATTGGAGGTAAATTCAATAATAAAAACGAAACCGATACCAATAATACCCCACTTGATATAAAATGAAGAGAGGGTCTCCTGCCTTCCAGACCAAATATGGTGATCATTTCAAAAAGAGCTATGATCATTCCATTGAGTGCCATAATCATCCCGATAAAAAAAAGACTCAGGTGAAAATTTTCTTTGAAAAAGACCGGGATGGTTGTAAATAACTGGAAGAAACAAAGGGCAAAGAAAAAAACCAGAATAATAAAAAGAAGAAACTTCCGGTCTTTATAAACTGAAAATTTAATTGCCTCTTTGTGCTTTGATTTGACCTCGGTAGCTGCATTACGACCAGGAGAGAGTGTAATATAAAGTAAGCCTGCAGCCAAAAGATTTGTAATCCCATCAACCCAAAATAATAAACTAAAATCAAAGCTGGCTATGATTCCACCCAATGCCCCACCCATCGCCCAACCAAGATTAACTGCCAAGCGGTTCAAAGAATAGGATCTTGTTCTGTTTTGTTCTTTACTGTAATGGGCTATTGCCACCGTATTGGCTGGACGAAATGATTCGTTTAGAATTGCGAGGAAAAATGTGCATATACAGATGCCAATATATGAATGAACCTGGCCCAGAATCATAAACATAATTCCGCCAAAAATTAATGCAAATAGTTGCACATAATAATATCCGACAGAATCTACTAATTTTCCACCGGAAAGAGATCCTATAATGGCACCCAACCCGAAAAGGCTCATAACAAACCCAGCCTTTTGAATTGTAACACCATAATGCTGGGTAAGATACACTGTCATGAAGGGCACTACCATGGTGCCGCTTCTGTTTACCAGCATTACCAGAGAAAGCCACCATGTGCCGGGTGTAAGGCCACCATATGCCCTTTTGTAAAGAGATAATGTACGATTTATCATAAAAGGTACAAATATAAATTAGTAGAAGTTCAAAGAAGCATAGAGTCCATTAAAATGGCTTAGGAGATTTTGAGAACCGCTTCATAATTATTCTACTCCACTTCCGGGCTCATTGAAGGTGCAAGTAGTTCACTCCATTTTTTATATTGAAGACCTGAAGGATGTAAACCATCCACTGCAATTAAGGAAGGATCAATGTTAGCCTCACGGGAAATTGGAGTTATATCTATATAATGCACTCCTGCATTTAAGGAAATGACTTTACTGGCATCATTAAAAGTGTCAATCTCCCTGGCAATTAACGTTGGATCGTAGTTCCTGGCGAATGGTGTAACGCTGTAATCAGAAATTGAAAGAACAAAGACATGATTATTAATATTACCAGCATAAAAAATTGCCTTTTTTATTAATTCCGAAAATTCTATTTTGTATTCATCAAGGCTTTTATGCTGAAATTGATTATTGACTCCTATAAGCAGCGATACTGCAGCATAATTTTTATTCTTTGGTGGAGCATTATTTAAAGCATTTAACAGGTCTCCGGTTGTCCAACCTGTTTTGGCAATAATTTCCGGATCATTAAATTTTATATTTTTTACATTCAAATAAATTGCCATTTGAAAAGGAAAACTTTCATTTTTCGGAACAGCTTCTCCAATAGTATAAGAATCTCCAAGTGCCAGATAATTTTTATTAACGATTTCCATA
>PKYU01000397.1 GCA_003132765.1 Chitinophagaceae bacterium
CTGATAATTTTGGTTCAGCCAGGTTATAATTCTGAAGGATTTCATCAACCATCTTCTCAATTGCTTCTCCTCCTTGGATCCTTTTCCAGTCTGTGATAATGCCATCCATTAAATCATTCTTAGGAGCTTCACCGCCGGTATTCATAAAATATTCATAGGATGGGCCTCTTCTCCTGGGCCGACCTTCTCCCTGGCTCTTGTGNNTGTTCCGGAAATTTAGTGGTATCTGCAGCAGCCGTAAAGGCTTCCTGCGCGAGAATTGCTGATGCAGCATGATGTCCATGGCCTGCCCGCTTGTCCGGAGGAAATCGTTTGATAATGATATCGGGCTGAAATTTTCTGATAACCCAAACTACATCGCTCAATATCTTTTCTTTGTCCCAGATGCGTAATGCTTCAGCAGCGCTTTTGCTGAATCCAAATTCATAAGCCCGCGTGAAATATTGCTCCGCTCCATCCACTCTTCTTGCTGCCAATAATTCCTGGGTACGGATAAGTCCAAGTTCTATTCCCTGTTCATCCCCCAGGAGATTTTGTCCTCCATCACCTCTTGTCAGGCTAAGGTAACCCGTACGATATAATTTNNCCAACCAGGGAAGCAACGCATTATTTTCATCATCAGGATGAGCACCGACGTATAATACGGAAGCAAGGACATTCAGTTTTTTTATTTGTTGAAAAATATCTGAAGAAGTAAAAGTTCCCGGAACCTGGGCGTTGGAATTTAATACCACTGAAAAAAACAAAATAACTAAAAAAAACTTCCTCATATTATTAAAATTATTCTACGAAAATAAGGGAATGTAAATTCTGTCTCCTCCCGACCAAATAAAAAATGTAATTGAATGAAAGAATAACATTAGTTTAAAGACATTTGCTCTGAGTTTAATGACTTAAATTCGATAAAATTTTGTACATGAAAAAAATAATGATTCCTGCGTTTCTGATTTTGGCCATGTCTTTTGTGCAATTTACTTTTTCCCAGGAAAAACCTAACCCATATAAATATGAAATCCATAAAAAGGTTGTTTGCAAGAATGGGGCTGTGGCTTCTGCAAATGCGTTGGCAAGTGAAGCGGGTGTAAATTCCTTGAAGCAGGGCGGCAATGCTGTTGATGCCGCGATTGCGACTCAATTGGCATTGGCTGTGGTTTTCCCGCAGGCGGGCAATATAGGCGGGGGAGGATTCATGATCATTCACTTGAAGAACGGTAAAAATATTGCGATTGATTTTCGCGAAGTGGCCCCCGGCGAAGCTTCAAGGGATATGTATCTTGACTTAAATGGAAACGCGCAAACGCATTTGTCGCAGGACGGGCATCTTGCTGCCGGAGTACCAGGATCAGTTGCCGGAATTTTTGCAGCTATGAAATATGCCAAACTTCCGTTTAAGAAATTAATTAAACCTGCAATAGATTTTGCGGAAAAGGGATTTGCCATTTCTGCTTTAGAAGCATCATTAAATAATCAAACAAAAAATCAATTTATTAAATTCAATACAACTGTGCCCATCTTTGTAAAAAATGATTTATGGAAAGAAGGAGATACACTTATTCAGAAGGATCTGGCCAATTCGCTAAAGAGAATCAGGGATTATGGCGAAAAAGGATTTTATGAAGGAGAAACTGCCCAACTCATTGTTGATGAAATGAAACGTGGCAAAGGCATTATTACCAATAATGATCTTACGAATTACAAGGCAATAATTAGGCAACCTCTGGTTTTTGATTATGAAGGGAGTAAGGTTGTTACAATGCCTCTATCTAGCAGTGGTGGAATAATACTTGAGCAAATGATGAAAATGAGCAGTTTTGAAAATATTGATAAAATGCAATTTGAAACACCACAATCTGCTCAACTAATGACGGAGATAGAAAGGCGTGCCTTTGCAGACAGAGCTAAATACCTTGGTGATCCGGATTTTGTGAAAGTGCCGGTTGCTACTTTGGTAAGCGATTCTTACCTAAAAGAAAGACTCAAAGATTATGAGCCCGGAAAAGCAGGTAACAGTAAGGACATAAAAGAAGGTGTTATTCCTGAAGAAAGCAAAGAAACTACTCATTTTGATGTAATTGATAAAGATGGTAACGCAGTTTCTGAAACAACTACATTAAACGGATGGTTTGGATGCAAAACAGTTGTGGCAGGAGCCGGCTTTCTTTTAAATAATGAAATGGACGATTTTAGTGTAAAGCCCGGAGTGCCAAATATGTTTGGTGCTGTTGGCGCAGACGCCAATGCAATTGCTCCTCACAAAAGAATGTTGAGCAGCATGACGCCTACGATTGTGTTAAAAAACAATAAACCCTGGATTATTGTGGGAACACCCGGCGGCACTACCATTCCTACCAGCGTATATCAGACGCTGGTGGACTTAATCGATTTTCACATGAGTCCTGAAGATGCAGTGGATAAACCCAAGTTTCACCACCAATGGTTGCCAGATGTAATTATTGTGGAACAATCATTTGATAAGAACGTCCTGGAAGCTTTAAAAAAAATGGGATATGCTATTACAATGACCAAAGGTATTGGAAGAACTGAAGTGATCATGGTCCGGCATGATGGGTCCATAATTGGTGTTGGTGATAAACGCGGTGATGATTCGGTAGCGGGATATTAAATCTTTCTGAGATAGCCATAAACAATACTTCCGTTAAATCTTTAACTTACTATTCATTTGGCTAACGCAGTGGTTTGTTTATTTTTGCAACTCAATTTTGTTCCCTGAAAAAAGTGCTTAAAATATCTGTAAGAATTTTGCTTGCATTCTTTGTGATTGTACTTATTCTTTGGATTCTGTTACAAACGGCGTTTTTTCAAAATTTTTTGGCCAGGGAAATGGCTAACAAATTTTCCAGGGATCTTCATATGACCGTTTCCTTTCAACATATAGATCTTGAACTTTTTGATAAACTCCTGCTGGAAGGGACATTGGTCTTGGATCAAAAAAAGGATACGTTACTTTATGCACGTACACTAAAAGTGAGAATTACAGACTGGTTTTTTATAAAAGGTAATATCAAAATTAATTATATCGGTTTGGATGATGCTGTTATTAATTTGAATCGCAAAGATTCCATTTGGAATTATCAGTTCCTGGTGGATTATTTTTCAAGCTCGCCCACTTCGAAAGACTCTACAACCAAACCAGTGCAATTAAGTCTGGGAGAAGTTCAAATTAATAAAATTAAAATTTGGCAACAAGATGGATGGGCTGGTCAAAACAGGCTCGTTTCTCTAAACAAATTAGATTTTGATGCTGATACTTTTGATTTGAATAAGAAGATAATTCATGTCAATTCTATTGATATTGTTCATCCCCTTTATTCGGAATATAATTATAAAGGAAACAGGCCGGAGGATACAACTACGAATACATCTGTCGAAATTCCAGATTCCACTGCCGGCCCTCAGTGGAATACAGGTGGTTGGAAAGTGAAAATTAATAGTATTAAAATTAGTGAAGGTGGGATTGCTATCGAGAATCAAACAGACCGGCCTTCCGTTCCCGGCAGATTTGATGATAGCCGAATTATTCTGTCGGACCTGGTGGGAACTTTAAAAGACTTTTCTTTTGAGAAAGATACCCTAA
>PKYU01000014.1 GCA_003132765.1 Chitinophagaceae bacterium
CGACCCTCATAATAGGTTTCAGAGTAACCGCGGTATTCCGGGTTATAATGAGGAGGACTCTGATTATGTATTGGGTGTGGATCTGCTTGCAACACAGTATGTCGCTTACAAGGCCTATTCTTTTATCCAAGGCGATCATGGGAAAAAGGAACTAGCGGAAACCTATGGGAAAAAAGCAGAAGAGGTCAGGACGTTGGTGAACAATACTTGGTGGAACAGAGGGGGGCAGTATTTTTATGGTATCCTGAAGAAGGATCATAAATTTGCCGGTCATATGGGCTCCTGGCTGCTTTACCGTGATATTGTCGATGATGGAGCAAAGATGCAGAGTGCGCTGAAGGAAAGTGAATCGGAGTTACTACGTTATACATNNCAGTTCATCCGATTACACTTGCGAAGTTATGTACAAGTACGGCAACCCCGATGTTGCAACAAAGCGGATGATTGAAATAGGAAGAGGAATAAGAATTCGCCGTGAATATCCCGAGGTTCCTTTTTCTTGGATAGGAACGCTGGTGAACGGCACGATGGGCATCACTATTGATGCTTCATCGCCTTTAAAGGCATGGGTGGAGGGTTTTTGGGTGGAAACAATAGTCAGGACATTACCTGGATTAGGGACCAGCATATCCTGGGCCGAGCTAGACAACCTGCCGATCAGGTCCAATGAGGTATCCGTGCGGCACGAGGGAATCCGAAAGACAACGTTCATCAATCAGACTGGGCCTTCCTTGATATGGTGTGCTGTGTTTCCTGGATCTCACAATATACTGAATTTTAATGGCAAGTCTGTGAAAGCCAATATTGAAGACGGAACATTAGGACGGAAGAACTCCTGGGTAAGGGTGACGGTTGGTTCAGGCGGAACAACAACGGTTGAAGTACCTAAGTGACCTGCCTAAATTTTTTCCTGCTGCTGCGAAAAAAATAGCTAAAACCTGCCTGCAAGACCTATTATTTTAAATCCGACAATTATTAGCGTAATCTATGATTTATAAAACAAAACTTTTGCGCGTTCTCGTAGTAGGCCATGGAAACATGGGAGCTTCCTAAGCTTTGTCTTAGTATATACTGGATGGATTTTAAATTTGCGATATAGTTTAAATATGGAATTGTATGTAAAAGAATTTTATTAGTATCTCTTCTTGCTGCATTGCGGTATTTATTTTAAACAAAAACTTCAAAAATTATGAAATATATTTTTACCGTAATTCTCTTTCCGATACCAAGGTTTGTGGATATTTAGTCTTTTGGAATTGTCTATTAATATTAATGCTCTTTTGAATGGGAATAATTTTTTCTATTAATCTTTCGATACGTTTTATGAAAAGTAAAAATAGGCTTTATAACAAGATGCTGACTAAAAATTGATTCTTTAAATTCGTTCTTAATGAGGATTAACCTGATTTTATAAATTTCAAAATAAAAAACTTCTTATGTTTCAAATTAAAGTAATCCTTTTGCTATCACTGTCCCTACAATCCATTTGTTTATTAGTGATTGCGCAGGCGAATATAAAAAAGCCTTTTATTGAACACCTTTCCAATTCTCCATGCATTGATAAAATCCAAGATGGGTCAGCCTTTGCATCCATCCGCCTTTTCAACCCTACCCAAAGTGAAGAGCCCTCTGTCGTGGAGATCCCGGTAGGTAATATAGCTACGCCGGGTCTGGTGGATTGGCAGAATACACGGCTCGTTTACAAGGGGAGGGATCTTCCATTCTCAATAAGGGAGGGGCAAGCACACTGGAGGGCTGCCTTGATCGCGCCGGTCAAAAAACCGCGGGCCGAAGATCTGCTTGTCTTCCAAATCAGTGTCCCTATAGGGCAGTGGGCAAAAGTTGAATTGGTTACCGGCGTTTCAAAATCGCAGGCATCATTAACTGAGCGGGATGGGTATGATGTGATAACCTATCCGAATATTAAGGTCACTATCAATGAGCGAACTGGTCTTCTGACTAATCTTGAGGCTTACGGAGAATCGCTTCTGAACCATCCTTTGGGTTTAAGGTTTTTTAAAGTTGGAGAATGGGTGGTGAATTATGAAGGGAGGATGGAAGCATTGGTTGGATTTCAACATCCTCCTTTGATGGAGCTCCTGAAGTCTGGAGACTTGGGATCACCTGTGGTGAAGTTGGTTTCGTGGTCTTCCACGGAAGCTTTGACTGAATTGAACTTTGTGCTGCATTCTAAGAATGTACCAGCTATTGATTTAACTTATAGGATATACTCGAATAATCAACTTGAGATATTGTCTGATGAACGTCCATGGCAGGGGACTTCACCATGGCTAGATTATGGACTGGAATACAAACTTACTCTGGCAGGTAGGCAGGAGAAGCTGCATGATTATCAAACGTATTTTCCGATGTATGGCTATAAGGATTATGCAACATCTGTTAATAGTATTGGAACATTGTATCATGGAACAAAAACTCGAATGTTTGAGTTGGGAGAGGAGAGCCTCAACGGGCGTTTCTGGCGTAGATTGGTGGCTATCTATCCTGAAACCGAAAGAGTGCAAAAAGAGGATCCTTTAACGCTTTTGGATGAGGGTCTGATTGTCACAGTAACACCCATGTTGTCGCAGCGGCTTCCCCAAAAGCTGTCGGTGGTTTATGCGAAAGAAATAAGATCCACTGGTGATTTGGTTGTGGATAGTCTCAAAAAAGCAGGGATCGAAGCAACGACCGCATCTGAGCCTGATAATCACTCCAGATCTATTATATTATTGAACCTTGTCAAAGGCCGGGTACCTTCTCTTAACAATGAGTAATGAAGTCATCGGAAATTTTTTTGCCACGCA
>PKYU01000239.1 GCA_003132765.1 Chitinophagaceae bacterium
AGAATTGCCAGTAGAAAAACACCTGCTCCCATATTAATCCGGAAAACAAAATTATTCAACCACGCATGCATGATGAAATAAGCCACCGGCGCAGCTATTACAAAAGCCACTGCAATTAGAATTGTAAACTCTTTGGAAAACAATAAAATTATATTTCCAACAGATGCACCCAGCACTTTTCTCACTCCTATTTCCCTTGTTCTTCTTACAGCCATAAACGAAACCAATCCATATAGGCCCAAACATGAAATGAAAATAGCGAGACCTGCAAAAATTTTATACAGCAGTTCAAGTTGTTTTTCCTGTTCATAGAATTTGGCAATATTCTCATCCAGGAACGATCCTGAAAAAGCATATTCAGGAATAAACCGGTTCCATGCAGATTGAATATTATCCTGTGTTTTATGAAGGTTTGATGAATTTATTTTTATAGCAGTGAGACCATAAAATTGTTTATTCTCCGCAATTAAAAGAGGCTTGATATTTTCTCTCAATGAATTCGTTTTAAAATCTTTTACCACACCTACTACCTTTTTCCATTTGCCACTTCCCTGGCGTATATCTTTCCCTATAATATCATTTGCATTTTGCACGCCCAATTTATGGGCAAGTGTTTCATTAATTACTATCTCGTTCGTAGTATCACTTTTTTTATAAGGCCTTCCTGCAAGAAACTGAAGCCCAAATGTTTTAAAATAATCTTCATCAGCGAACTTAAGCGATACCTGGAATTTTTCATCTTCCTTATGATTAAAAGCAAAATTTGAACTCCAGTTATTTTCAGATGAAGGTGCATCAGTGGTAAAAGTGACTGACTGCACACCTGTAGTTTCTAATAACTTTTCTTTGAAAGCCGGCAAACGTGCAAGCATGGTGCTGTCGGAATTTCCGGATAAAAGGTAGACTGCTTCTTTATTAAAACCCAAATCAGCATGATTCACAAAATTCATCTGGCTTATGGCAACGATTGTCCCTATGATCAATATTTGTGAAATACTAAATTGGGTTACCACTAATGCTCTTCTGAGTGAGATGCCACCGACTGTTGCGGCAGCCATTTTATTTTTTAAAGCGAGAGCAGGTTTATATCCTGATATTATTATAGCGGGGTAAACGCCGGACAAAACAGTAATACCTACTCCTAAAATAATTACAAAAACAAAAGTTTGCAGGTTAAATAAACTAAGGCTTTCCTCAATAGAATCTATATGCCTTATGTAAGGCAGACACAATGTTGCAATAGCAAATGCCAGTAAAATCGATAAGGTTACTACCATACATGTTTCACCCATTACCTGTAAAAAAATCTGCTTACGATTACTTCCCAACACTTTCCTGACACCTATTTCTTTTGATCTGCCAACTGCCTGGGCTGTAGAAAGATTAATAAAATTAATGCAAGCCATTACCATGATGAATATCCCGATCAACATTAGAGTAAGCAATGTTGACCTGCTAGTGATATGATTGCCAAAAATTTCAAATCTTTTATCAAAATGTAATAGACTCAATGGCTGGAGAAAATTAATCCTGGAGTAACCTCTTTGGTTTGAATAATTGTCTTTGCTGAATTTACGCAATTGAGCATCTACGGTTTCTGCTTTTACATTTGGTGGAAGCAAAGCAAATACCTGGAAGTTGCTGGATAATGTATTCCAGTCATTGGAGTAAAAAAAACGGTGCCCGTTATTTTTTAAAGTTTCATAGGAAACTAATACGCCTAATGGAAAATCTGAATTAAGTGGCACATCATGTATAATTCCGGCAACCTTTAGAGAGACTGAATTGTCGAGGGTAATGGTTTTGTTTAGAGCTTGATCCCAATTGCCAAAATATTTTTCAGCTACTTTTTTGGTTAGTACAACTGTATTTGGTTCACTTAATACGCTTTCATTTCCCAGCAGCCATGTATAATTAAAAATGTTGAAAAATTTTGGGTCACAAAAGAAGATACCCGTTTCTTCAATAAATTTTTTATCACTTAAAGTTCCATCAGGTTTATTTACAGTTACCTGACTGCCATAATCGGCATTGACACATCCAAATAAAACATTGGGAATTTGAAGTCGCAAAGCATCCAATGCGGCCGCGGGAATACCGGGGTTATAATNNGTTACTACGTGATATATTTTTTTATAATTGGGTTGAAATGTATCATAGCTCAATTCATATTTTATAACTGTGAAGAGCAGAAGGCAGGAGGCAATACCTATTGCCAGGCCGGAAATGTTAATGATCGAAAAAGCCTTTTGCCTTATGATATTTCTAAAGATTATATTGAAATAATTTCTTACCATTTGCGATCAGTTAACAAAATTTATTTATCAGGATTTGCATCAATTTAGGAAAACCAAGTAATAAATTCTCATTATAATTTTCAACCATCATACCAATGATCTATCTNNTATGAACACTTAATTTAAAAAGCGGACACTTTACCCTGCAGTGAATTACTCTGTTCTTAAACTTTTCACCGGGTTGGCCGCCGCCGCTTTAATCGTTTGCAGGCATATTAACGTGATAGTAATGATGCCCAGCATCAATAATGAAAGCACGAATGGCAACGAAGTGATTGTAATATGATACGCATAATTGTTCAGCCATTTGCTCATAATGATATATGCAACAGGACAAGCTACTATCGCGGCAACTGCGATGATTGCTGCAAATTCTTTTACAAATAAGATCATAATACTCTCAACAGAAGCGCCCAGCACTTTGCGGATACCAATTTCTTTTACCCGCTTATGAATGCTTAAAGAGATCAATCCAAGTATACCTAACAATACAATAATCAGAAGCAAAACAGTGGCAGTGTAGGCCGCTTTTTTCAATTTAAATTCTGTTGCATACAGTTTCTTTAAAGTATCATCCATAAAACTATATTCAAAGGAAGTTCCGGGTAATAGCACACCCCATTTCTTTTGAATCGCTTCTATACCTGCACCGATATTTCCAGGTTTTAATTTAAAAGAGAGGTAGCGGTAGGCCTTTACAGTTCTTGCATTAAAAAATATCATTGGCTGAATGGCTTGTTGCATTGATCCAAACTGAAAATCGGCAGTAACACCTTTCACAGTAAATATGGTAGGATCGCCGGGCATGCGTAATTGACGCCCAACCGCGTCGCCTGCAGATACATAACCTAAAGCATTCACCGCCTTTTCATTTAAAATTACTTTCCCCGAGTCCAGTCCGCGATGGTCAAAGAAAGTTCCTGCCTGCAACGGAATCTGGTACGTAGTTAAATAGTTTTCATCTGTAACCAACGATTGCATGGCAATGGCGCTTGTGGAGTCGCTGCCATATTTGTATACCGTTGGTTGATTGCCGTTATTGCCGTTGGGGATCTCATAAGATAAGCTAACGTTGCTCACCTGCGCCATAGACGCAAATTCATCACGTACTGTTATCATTTTATAGACTCCCTTTGCAGACCAGTCTCTCGGCACTTGTGATGCTACAATATATTCCTTGTTATACCCTAAGTTCTTTCCAAAAAAATACATTACCTGTTGCGATACGATAACTGCAGTAACCAATACAATCATGGCGATACAAAACTGGAATCCCACCAGCGACTTTCTTAATACTACATTTTCTTTTACACCTTTTAATTTCCCCTTTAATGAATCAACAGTATTTATTGATGACAGCACAAGGGCCNNTTAATGCAGGAATATCTTTACCGACAAATTGGCTAAAAATATTTTGCAAAAGCGGGTAGGCCGCCAACGCCAGCATGGTTGCAACAGATACCAATATGATTGATTCGGTAAGGAACTGCATAACTAATTCCTTTCGCAGACTGCCCAATACTTTCCTGATACCAATTTCTTTCATCCGGCTGCCGGAACTGCTGATGGCAATATTTATAAAATTGACCACAGCCATTAATAAAATAAATAGTGCAACCGATGATAAAGTATAGATCATGCGCATTACGAAGGCATTGTTTTTCTCTTTATAATAATTAGTTAGCAGCACAGGGTGTATCGTAAGATTGGCGCTGATAGCAGAAGATGCATTTTGTGCAACAAGTCTTTTAATAGGTAGTTCAAGGTCTTTGGGAGAAACACCTTTTTGTAATTCAACATAAGAAGCAATATAGATATCATCCCATGCATCAGGATTATTGTGGCCAAAATAGGTATAGGTATTGGTTGGGATAAAGATGGTATTGTGATTATCTGAATTTAATTGAGTGACTGAATTCTCCGGAATATCTTTTAACACACCTGTTATTTTAAAATCGTGATTGCCGCCCAAGAAGCTTTGTATGGAAATTGTTTCTCCCACAACATCTGTTTTGCTAAAATATTTTTTTGCTATGTTGTGGGTTATCACTACAGAAAAAGGTTCTATAAGCGCTGTTGTAGGATTGCCATGCAATAATTTAAAACCATACATATTCAACAGCGTACTATCCCCCAATTGTATATTTTCACGAAAATGTTTATCACCTTTTGAAACTCCGGAAGTAATACCATCCCAACGATAGTAGTTAGCTACCAGGCTTGGATAATCTTCTTTTAATCTTTTGGCAACAGGGCCAAGTGTAGTGATGTCAGGGCCCATATTCGGGTCTTTCCAAATGCTTTGTAAAAAGTATTGTCTGTCCAACTTGCTTAATTGTGTATTTACCTGTAGTTCGTTATATACATACGCGGCTATTAAAAGCGTAAACACTATACCTGCAAATAATCCAACTACATTTAACGCTGCATAAAAGCGATGTTTTACGATATTGCGCCAGGCAATTTTGAAATGGTTCCTAAACATATATTTTGTTCTAGGTTAATAGCAATCAGCCATTAGTTGTTAGATAATTTTTATGCAGTTCTTAAACCTGCCTGCCGGCAGTCAGGCTCTTCACTTCTAATGAATCATTCAGTGCGTAATGATTTCACGGGGTTAGCTATTGCCGCTTTTATTGCCTGGAAACTTATCGTTGCCAAAGCTACTATTAATGCCAATATCGCTGATAAGAGGAATACCCACCAGTGGATATTAATCCTGTAAGCAAAGTCCCGCAGCCAATGGGTCATCGCATACCAGGCAATTGGAAAAGCAATAACAGAAGCAATCATTACGAGTTTTAGAAAATCCTTTGATAACAACGTAACTATGGAACTTACATTTGCACCCAGAACTTTACGTACACCAATTTCCTTTACACGTTGTGTGATAGAAAAAGCTGACAAGCCAAATAATCCAAGGCAGGCAATAAAAATCGCTATGCAGGCAAATACGGTAAATATGGTTCCCTGCCGCTGTTCTGATTCGTAAAGAGTTGCAAATCTTTCATTGAGGAAAGTGTATTGGTAAGGTATTTCAGGCAGGTATTTTTTCCATGTATTTTCAACCGATGCCAATGCAGCCGGAATATTATTCCCCGCAACTTTTATTGAAAGGCTATTAAAGGAAGACTCTTTTGGAGTGGTAGCCGGATTCATTAAAACAATAGGAACAATTTTATGTTTAAGTGATTCAAAATGAAAATCACCGATTACACCAATCACCTTACCGGTAAACTGCCCGTATTTAAAATCTTTACCAATGGCATCCTGTGGGGACTTCCATCCGATGGCTTTAACCGCCGATTCATTCAAAATAGAATTTACAGTATCAGTTGTATATGACCTGGAAAAATTTCTTCCAGCAACAATATGCACTCCATACGTTGGTATAAAATCATAATCTGCAGCAACGAACCGGATATCAGTTTTCACCGGAGCCATGGAATCATTTGATAAAACAGAAGCATCCATACCATCCAAAAGCCTGCCGGTAGGGATTCGTGAAGAGCGGGCAACATCCTGGATACTGGCATTTTTCAATAATTCATTTCTGAAAGATTCATATTGGTTGTTCAGGAAATTAGAATAGGGAATGGTAATGATATGTTCCTTATCATATCCCAATGAAGTTTCCTGCATGTACCGAAGTTGCTGGAATACAATAATGGTAGTTATGATTAAAACAATAGATATGGCAAACTGGGCCACAACCAAAACTTTCCGGAAAGAAATGCTGCTTCCGCGAACTTTAAATAATCCTTTTATGGTTTGTACCGGTTTGAAAGATGACATGAATAATGCAGGATAAATCCCGGATAAAATACCGATGATAAAGGGCGCTAAAAAAACAGGTAATAATATCTGCCATTTCATTAGAATATTAATAGATAGTTGCTGGCCTGAAATGTTGTTCAGCCACGGCAGACTAAAATACAAGCAAATAAACGCCATTACAATTGCAGCCCATGTTATTATTACTGATTCACTCAGGAATTGAAAAATCAATTCTTTTTTTCTTGCGCCAATTACTTTCCTTATACCTATTTCCTTTGCACGCAATGCGGAACGGGCAGTGGAGAGATTCATATAATTAATACAGGCAATTAATAAAATAAAAAATGCAATGACAGAAAAAATATATACTCGACTGATATCCCCATTAGGTTCAGCTTCATAATCTGTATGTGAATAAAGATGGATATCAGTAAGCTTTTGCAAGC
This sequence comes from Chitinophagaceae bacterium, assembly GCA_003132765.1. Classification (GTDB taxonomy): domain Bacteria; phylum Bacteroidota; class Bacteroidia; order Chitinophagales; family Chitinophagaceae; genus Ginsengibacter. The sequence continues at coordinate 6,521 of PKYU01000239.1, forward strand.
CAAGAGAAGTGAATTTTGAGGCCTGCTTTCCACCGTATTGATCCATGCTCATATGCTTATCCAAAAACGCCGGAAACTTCGAAATCAATTTTTTAGGATCGTAATGGTCCGGGAGCACAAGAAAAGTGAAAAAAGAATTATTACCCCAGTTATTCCGAAGGTTCGCTTCGCCATACACGGCAGAGTCCTTCAGGGTATTGAATGAAACCAGCACGCCGGGATGCATAAAAGAGTTGGCAGGAAACGGCTTAAAAATACCGGTAATTTTCACATCAAACTGGTCATTGGCTCTTAATACTTTGTTCATCGGGTCTTCATTGCCAAAATATTTTTTTGCTACTTCTTCAGTCATCATGATGGAAAAAGGATCTTTCAACGCAGTCTTTGGGTTTCCTTTTATAACATTTAGTGTAAAAACATCGAATAAATTTTCATCTGCGAAATATATATCCGGCTCATTGATAAGTTTGTCTTCATACTTTAAAGGTGTAGTACCGCTATTTAACAACCGGGTCATTTTCTGTATTTCAGGAAACTCTGTTGGAAAATAGTATCCAAATGGGGGAGAAACTGTACTGAGATAGAGTGAAACTACCCCTGCTTCATTATTAAAAGTTCGTGTAACCCGGTAAATATTTTTTGCATTTTTATTGTACCTGTCATAGCTCAATTCATTCAGGATATAAGTAGTAATAAGCAGGCAGCAGGTAAGGCCAACAGTGAGCCCGAATAAATTGATAAACGAGATGAACTTATATTTCACCAGGTTGCGCCATGCTATTTTGAAATAATTTTTTATCATGATTAACCTTTTATTCAGTCCTCAAACTCTTTACCGGGTTGGCACTTGCCGCTCTCAAAGCCTGGAAACTCACTGTGGCCAGCGCCACAACAATTACAAGTAATCCCGCAATTGCAAATAATTGCCAGCTTACTGTAATTCGATATGGATAATTCTCCAGCCACTTATTCGCTGCCAACCATGCAAGTGGCATTGCTACTATTAAAGCTATAAACACCAGTTTTAAAAAATCTTTCGAGAGGATTGTAACTACACTTTTCACTGATGCTCCTAATACTTTCCTTATACCTATTTCCTTGGTTCGTTTCTCTGCAGATAAAACCGATAATCCAAACAGACCAATACAGGAAATAAATATTGTTAATATAGCTCCGAATAAAAGAATCTGCTTCCACCTTGCCTCAGCTTCATAATTTTTTATATTCTCATCATTCTTGAAAAGATAAGAATAAGGACTTAATGGAAAGAATGATTTGAAAGTTTTCTGAATGTATTTAAGGCTTTGCGTTTCTGTATTGGGTTTTATTTTTATGTTGAAGAGTCCATAGAGATTATCATTTTTCATTGTAAACAACTGAGGGCCGATTTTCTGGTTCAATGCCTGGTAATGATAATCTTTTACCACGCCGATTACATGATAAATTTCATTGTTATTATAAAAAAAGTTTACGGTTTCACCGATCGGGTTCTTCCAGCCTGCTTTTTTTACGAAAGCTTCATTTACGAGGATGGAGTTGGTTGAATCAGAAGGATATGCTCTTGAAAAATTTCTTCCTTCAACCAGTGGAATTTTATATTCCGGCAGGTATGATTCATCTATTGTTTCATAAGCGAAATCGATGGAAGAGTCATTACGTAAATGGGCCATTGTTGACCATTGGCCGCGATTTTTTGCAGCCACATCAATAATGTAAGAGTTCTTTAGTAACTCATTCTTGAATAAGGCAGCTTCAGAATGTTTCATCCTGTCCTTACTGACGACAACGATATTGCTGTCGTTATATCCTAAATCAGTTTTGGTAAGAAAATTAAATTGTGCATATATGGTAAATGTGGCAATTATTAAAAATGAGGCCAAAGCAAACTGCAGCACCACTAGTGATTTCTGTAAATAGTTTTTGCCGGCAAGGTTAAACCGGCTGTATAAAGTTTCCACCGGTTTATAACCGGATAAAACCAATGCCGGATAGAAACCTGCAAGCAAACCTGTTATGAGAAACAAGAAGACATACCCAGCTATCAATTTTGCATCAAATAAATAAGAAAGCGAAAGCGACTTGTTCGAAAGATCATTAAAGACAGGCAATATCAGCTGCACAATTACTAATGCAAAAAGGAAAGCGATTAAGGAAAGCAAAAATGATTCGCCTAAAAACTGGCTGATCAATTGTTTCCTGCTGCTTCCGATTACTTTGCGGATACCAATTTCTTTGGCACGTTTCACAGAACGTGCAACTGTCAGGTTTACAAAATTGATACACGCAATCAGCAACACAAATAACGCAATACCTGAAAGAATGTAAGCATACAAGGGATTACTCGCATTGACGAGGCCATTTTGAGCCGGCAATTCTGTACTCATGTGCATATCAGTAAATGGCTGTAAAAAATAAGTGCCCATACCTTCATCAAAGGTGGCGCCATATTTCTCTATCATTTTTTTAAATGTCACTGATGCATCGGCCAGGTAAAATTGCTGCATTTGATTTCCAACAGTTACGGGATTGCTTTTAGGATTAAGTACTACGAAAGTGTTTAGAAAAAAATTATACCAGTTATCGTTATCCTGTGCATCTTTGGCTGATTCCTTAATTGGCAACAAGGCTTCGAATTGAATGGAAGAATTCTGGGGGCATTTTTTGGCTACTGCCGTCACTTTGTAAGGCACAAAAACGCTATCCTCCTTTATCATTACTACTTTCCCAACAGCATCCGTTGTTCCAAACTGTTTTTTTGCCGCATCAGCCGAAAGCACAATGGAATGCGGTTCTTTTAAACATGTTTTGGCATCGCCACTCAATAATGGAAAAGAGAATATAGTAAAGAAAGAGGAGTCTACATAAAGCAATTCCTGCGACTGAATTTCAGTTCCATTTTTAATATCTTCTGAACCGCTTTGCACTCTGACAAATGATTGAATGCCTGGAACATTTTGTGCAAACCTTGGCCCTTGCAAATATCCTGTGTTGGGATCTTTTCGTTCAGCTACATCAGATTTTGATTTTGATACAATCCTATAAATGTTGTTCACATTCCTTTGAAACTTATCAAAGCTTACTTCATCTTTTACATATAACAGAATAAGGATAGCGCAGGAAAGCCCGATACTTAACCCGGCAATATTGATGAAAGAATAGATCTTATTGTGAAACAAGTTTCGAAAAGCGGTTTTGAAATAATTTTTAATCATAAATGTTTAATTTTTAATATCGCCGGCGATATTCCTTTCTTTTACCTTTAAAATGTAAAGCGGGGTTGCAGTTTATGCAAGAATAAGGCATCAACGGTTGTGCCATATTGGGAATCACTCATTTGCAGTGATTTAGAGTACAGTCCATCCTCACCAGACTGTACGATAATGAACAGTTTCGTGTTCGATATCGAACGGTAATTTTTACCATTATTCCTTTCACACAAAAAATCAAAGAAAGCCAAGCCGCAAAGCGAAACCTTCTATGCCTTTATTTCCTCTCCCGCCTTTGCATGACTTTCTTTAAACTATCATTCCCCTTTTGCCATCCTACAAAAATTTCGTTCCTTTATTTTAGCATGATTGCTAAACCACCATCCAACAAAAAAAAGCATATATGAGAAAGTTCCTGTTATTACTTGTCACACTGTGTACCTGTTATTCTTTATTTGCAGATGTAAATCTGCCCAATTTCTTTGGCGATAATATGATATTGCAGCGGCATAAACCCATACCCGTTTGGGGCTGGGCCAGTCCTAATGAAAAGATAACCGTTCTGTTCGACCATCAAACCAAAACAACGAAAGCCGATAAGGCCGGTAAGTGGATGATTAAGCTGGACAATGAAAATGCAGGTGGCCCATACATCCTTACCATTAAAGGAAAGAACACCATTACATTCAACAATGTACTGGTAGGAGAAGTGTGGATATGCTCCGGGCAGTCGAACATGGAAATGCCCATTGAAGGCTGGGGTAAAGTGATGAATTATGAAAAGGAAATTGCCGCCGCCAATTATCCTATGATCCGGCACATTAAGATACCCAACACCGCTAGCTCTACTCCACAGGATAATATTCCCCCGGCTGACTGGAAGGTTTGCAGCCCGGAAACCGCCGGAGACTTTACTGCAGCAGGATACTTCTTTGCAAGAGATTTATACAACAAACTAAAGATTCCCATTGGCCTCATCAATACATCATGGGGCGGCACCATGGTAGAAACATGGATAAGCCGGCCGGCCTTTGAAAAAAGTGATGAGTTTAAAGACATGATCGCCGGCATGCCGGTATTGAACCTGGATTCTATGGCAAAAATTAAAAAAGAGGCCACTATGAAACGTATTGAAGCCCTGCAGGGTTCTATGGAGCATGTTGATGCCTCGACATGGAATGAATCTGAAACTAACGATAATGACTGGCCGCTTATGCAATTGACCAATTTGTGGGAAACCCAGCAATTAGGTGATCTGGACGGCTTTGTTTGGTTCCGGAAAACGGTTACCATTCCGGCAGAGGACGCAGGCAAAGCGGCGACACTGGAACTGGCCATGATAGATGATAATGATGTAACCTGGGTGAACGGAATAAAAGCAGGAAGCACAAACGGTTACAACATAAAAAGAAATTATGCCATTGCCGCAGGGGTCTTAAAGGAAGGAAAAAATGTAATTGCCGTGCGTGTGGAAGATACCGGCGGCGGCGGCGGTGTTTATGGCGACAGCGCCGATATGAAATTAACCATCGGTAATCACGTTATGCCGTTATATGGCGAATGGCATTTTAAAGTGGAGAAAATAGCTGGAGGATCCGCTTCCATAGGGCCCAACAGTTATCCCACTTTATTGTACAACGCCATGTTGAACCCGCTAATTCCTTATGCCTTCAGGGGCGTAATCTGGTACCAGGGAGAAGCCAATGCAGGCCGGGCATATCAATACCGTAAGGCATTTCCTTTAATGATAAATGACTGGCGCAAACGCTGGAACGATGGGGATTTTCCTTTTTATTTTGTGCAGCTCGCTTCCTTCAATGCGGCCAACGGTAATAGTAATAACGGCAGCACATGGGCTGAGCTAAGGGAAGCCCAAACCAAAACCCTGTCACCTCCCAATACCGGCATGTCGGTGATCACCGACATTGGCGATTCATCCAATATTCATCCAAAAGACAAACAGGATGTGGGAAAACGCCTCGCTGCCATTGCATTGCATAATGTATATGGAGGAAAAAATGTGTATAGCGGTCCCGTGTATGCTGGCATGAAAACAGAAGGTAACAAAGCGATCCTCAGTTTTACCAATATTGGCAGCGGCCTTGCTGTTCATGATAAGTATGGATATATCAAAGGATTTGAAATTGCAGGCGCCAATAAAATATTCCATTATGCCAAAGCATACATCAGCGGCAACACGGTGGTAGTATACAATGATAGCATGGATGCACCTGTTGCGGTGCGCTATGGATGGGCCGATTACAACGGCAATGATAATTTATTTAATGCGGAGGGCTTTCCTGCGGGACCGTTCAGGACGGATGATTGGAAAGGGATTACAGAAGGGGTGAAGTATATGGTGGGGGAATAAGGGTGCAACAGCTAAATCATTTTTTTATGATCACATGATCTTCAAAACAATAAAAAAATCACAATCAACGCCAACTGATAAAAAAATGCTTGCTTTGCTGTAACTTATATTTCAGAATGGGAAATGCACAACTTACAATCGGCTTATTCGGCATCGGGCTTGATGCTTACTGGCCGCAGTTTGAGGGATTAAAAGAAAGGCTCGAAGGTTATTTAAAAGTAGTTGAGCAAAAACTTTCAGCAATGCATTCATCAGTAATTAATGCAGGGCTCGTTGATACTGTCGATAAAGCTTTTGAAACAGGCAGCATGTTTAAACAGCAGGATGTTGATATCATCTTTTTATATGTTAGCACGTATGCATTGTCTTCAACCGTTTTACCAGTGGTACAAAAAGCTAAAGTACCCGTTATCATTTTAAATCTTTCTCCCGAAGCTTCTATAGACTATGACGCATTTAATGCCATTACAGATCGAACAAAGATGACCGGTGAATGGCTGGCATTCTGTTCTCCCTGCCCTGTGCCTGAAATTGCGAATGTTTTTCAACGGACAGGAATTTCATTTCACCAGGTAACGGGCATGCTACATAATGATGATGAATGCTGGAACGAAATACAGGAATGGATTGAAGCGGAAAGAGTTGCACACATCATGCAGTATAACCGTCTCGGTTGTATGGGGCATTATTACAGTGGTATGCTCGATATATATACTGACCTTACACAACAATATGCGTGCTTTGGTGGACATATTGAATTATTGGAAGTAGAAGAATTAGCATCGTTGCGCAAAGAAGTGACCAACGAAGAAATGAAAGAAAGACTCCATTTATTCCATGAGACATTTGATGTCCAGCAGGATTGTCCGCAGGCAGATTTGGAAAAAGCCGCTGTTACTTCTGTTGCATTAGACCGGCTGGTGGAGCAATACAAACTGGGTTCAACGGCTTATTATTATAAAGGCACCGGTAACCATGAAAATGAAGAAGCCATCAGCTCTATTATCTTAGGCAATTCATTGCTTACTGCAAGAGGCATTCCTGTTGCAGGTGAATATGAAATAAAAAATGTACAGGCCATGAAGATCATAGATAGCTTTGGCGCCGGCGGTTCCTTTACTGAATATTATGCGATGGACTTTAAAGATGATGTAGTGTTGATGGGACATGACGGGCCGGGACATATTGCCATCGCTGAAGGCAAAACAAAAGTGAGACCTTTACAGGTATATCATGGCAAAGTGGGCAAAGGTGTATCGGTAGAGATGTCCGTAAAGAACGGGCCTGTTACTTTACTAAGCGTTGTTGAACAAAAAAATAAAGGATTGATGTTATTGGTTGCTGAAGCCGAATCTGTGCCGGGACCTATATTGCAGATAGGCAATACTAACAGCCGTTATAAANNAGTTTGTGAACGATTGGAACAGCCATGGCCCGGCACATCATTGTGCAGTGGGCACAGGACATATAAGTTCCAAAATAGAAAAGCTCGGCAAGCTGCTGAACATGAATGTAATAAAAGTTTGTTAGAACAATTAAACTATTGATACATGAAAAAGAAATTCATTGCTACATTTTTTCTATCCTTAAGCGCAAGCAGTTTTTTATTTATAGCAAACCTGTATGCTCAGGATAGTGTAACGGTTGCCTGGAATAAAACAGTATTCATTTCCAAAACAACACCCACACTGCAGTTAGTTGAAAATCCGATGGTACGGCCCTCCTCGCCTATTCATGAAAATACTTTTAAAGCATTAAAAAATTTGGGCGCCGATTATGTCCGCTACGTTCCATGGTTTCCCTATCCAAAGATGGCCGTTGCCGAATTAAAGCCGCCAACAAAAACGGAAACATACTGGGACTTCACTTACCTGGATAGTACTATGGAAGCGCTGATGAATGCCACCAGCGGACATACCGTAGTAATCAATTTCAGCACTACACCCGCATGGATGTGGATGACGGATGCTCCCGTACAATATCCTGATGATGCCTACCAGGTGTCGTGGAATTATAATCAGGGAACCGTTTTGAGAGATACCACTTTGAAAGAAGTGGCAGGTTACTATGCAAGATTATTTAGCTGGTATACCAAAGGCGGATTTACCGACGAGTTGGGTAAGTTTCATAAATCAAACCATTTTTATAAAATACCTTATTGGGAAGTATTGAACGAGCCGGATTTTGAGCATAGCATTTCGCCGCAACTGTATACCAGGATGTATGATGCTATTGTTGGCGCAATAAAAAAGATTTCACCTTCAACAAAGTTCATCGGCCTGTCGCTCGCATTTAATGACCGGCCCGAACATTTTGAATATTTCCTCAACCACAAAAATCATCAGCCCGGTATTCCGTTAGATGGCATCTCATATCATTATTATGGAACCCGTTCATACAATAACGAACCATTGGAAGAATACCAATATGTTTTTTTTGATAAAGCAGATGCCTTCCTTGAGAAGGTTCGTTTTATAGAAAGTATCCGGAAAAGACTTTCGCCTAAAACCATTACCACTATTAATGAAATCGGGACGATCATTGGCTCGGCAACCGGTGAAGATATTCCTGCCGCTTATTGGAATTTATCGGGCGCCATGTATGCTTATGTATTTCTTGAATTAACAAAAATGGGAATTAATGTGGCCGGAGAATCGCAGTTGGTAGGCTATCCAACGCAATACCCCGATGTGAGTATGATGGACTGGATGACAGGAAAACCCAACTCAAGATACTGGATACNNCCCGCAATAAAGAAGAGACGATCATCTTACCGGCTGATGTAAAAGATGCTACCGTGCAGTATATTGATGAGCGTACCGGTGAAGACCCAATTGCCCGGGAGCAATTAACCGAAATATCCCTAACGCTGCAACCTTATGAAGTTGCCGTGGTGGAATTGAAGTAGTAAATGGGCTGTGGGCTGTAATGCATGCATCAGCAATAGTATGGGCTACAAGCCCGGGGAATGTTCCCCAGAGAATTTCCGAAATAGATAAAGCTTATACACTACAATCCTATTCAGTAGATTTGTTTATACTATTATTATTCTAAAACTAAATCAACATGATAAAATCGTTGCGATCAATTTGCTCCAACGCTTCCGCTTTCCTTTTATTAATAGCGTTTCCGCTTTCTTCCCTTGCCCAAACCAACAACCATAGTTTTTCAATTTCCTTCGTCGAAAGCGCCAGCCATACGCCCATTACCGGGTGTATGTTCGTCGCTATCAGCAGGCAGGCGCAGCCGGAGCCACGATACGAAGCAGGTTCTTATTTTAAAAGCATACCTTTTTGGGCCAAAGATGTTGACCAGATGGCACCCGGAAAAGAGGTTGTTATCGATACTAACATACTTGGCTATCCCATCGCCAACCTGCGTGACCTGCCCGCGGGAGATTATTATGTGCAGGCAGTGTTGAATGTGTACACCCAATATCACCGTGCCGATAGCCATACTATATGGGCGCACCAGGATCAATGGGAAGGCCAGCATTTCAATACCTCACCGGGCAACCTTATCAGCCCTGTGCAGAAGATCCATTACGATCCGTCGCAGGACCAGTCCTTTTCCATTAAGCTGGATAGTGTGCGGCCTGCTATCAACCTTCCTGCAGATACCAAACAGGTAAAACATATTAGGGTCAGGAGTAAAATACTGTCTGATTTCTGGGGACATGATATGTACCTCGGGGCAACTATCCTGTTGCCAAGAGGATATGACGATCATATCGGTGTTAACTATCCTGTAGTATATGAGCAGGATCATTTCAGCCTGGGAGCCCCGGAAGGTTTTACCACCGAAAACAGGCCGATACTACCTGCGTTCAAAACCATCATGGACAATTATAATCTTGAAGGAGGTTATGCATTCCAGCAGCAGTATAATTCAGATCATTTTCCGAGGATGATCATCGTTACCTTCCAGCATCCCACACCTTATTATGATGATTCCTACGCGGTAAACTCCGCGAACAACGGGCCTTACGGAGATGCCATCATGAANNCCACTACCGCATTATTAAGCAACCCTATGCCCGGGTGCTCACGGGTGGTTCTACAGGCGGATGGGAATCCATGGCATTGCAACTCTATCATCCCGATTTTTTTGGTGGAACCTGGACGCTCTATCCCGATCCGCTCGACTTCAGGCACTTCCAGTTAATGGATCTTACAAAAGATACCAATGCATTTTACGCCAACAACTTTACCATGCCTTTTAATGCCAACAGCGACTGGCAGCAATCACATCGCTACATGATGCGTGACAATGAGGGCCAGCCCATACGGACCACGCAGAGCGCAAGCTGGCTCGAAGCGGTATTAGGCACTCACGGGCGTTCGGGGGAACAGTTTGATATTTTTGATGCCGTATTTGGCCCCGTTGGCGACGATGGTTACCCTGTTCCCTTATGGGATAACCTAACAGGCAAAATAGACAGCAACGCCGTGAACTATGCCCGCGAACATGGATACGACCTGCGCTATTACCTCGCCACAAACTGGGCCACGCTGGGGCCCAAACTTATTGACAAACTGCATGTGTACGTAGGCGATGCCGATAACTTTTACCTGAACCTTGCTGTATATCAGTTCCAGGATTTTCTGAAGCATACCGAAAACCCACATTACGAAGGCACGTTCGAATACGGCCGCCCCATGATGGGCCACGGCTGGCAGCCCGTACCCACCAGCAAACTGCTGCAAATGATGGCGCAACATATTACCGAACATGCTCCTAAAGGCACCAATACTAATGCGTGGAAATATGGACTAATAAATTAACAGATTATGGGCTTAGATCAAAAGCACATGAATAAATTACGGTACCGGATATACGCTGAAAGTTCGACACAAGGCTAAGCACAATTGCTTCACCGGGCTTTCCGATTCTATCCGGCAGTCCGTGGGTGATAGGAAGTGTATCAGCTTTAGGAAGAAAGTAACGGGCGGTCTAAGGTCGGAGGAACTGAGCCAGAATTGAGAATGAGACTTAGCTTTAACCCCGCCTCCTTTATCCTCTCAAAAAAATTTCTAATCTCAATTGATCCACAATAAAAATTTATAATGGCAGAAGAACCCAAAGTACAATATCACACTCCTTCTTACGCCAACATTGAGTTACAAACTACCAGCCGCTCCAACCCAGATTTTCTGATCTACATTCCGTTGCCGTGATGGGATATGATGCGCTATCTTGTATGTAATTATTCACGTTGATAGCAGCCAAATAAATCAACCACTTGCTAAATGAATTGGTGGACAATGAATACAATTTAACTGTATCATATAAGATTCCAAAAGGCAAACTATCTCTTTGAATAGCCCCGATGGGGAGATTAGAGCTGTCCAATTGTTGAATTGAAACGATATGATATACTGAAGTATTTCCAAAACTCACATATAAGGTGGAATAATTATGAGTTTCGCAATCGGCAGTTATTGGAGGTGAGTTACTTAAGCTATCATTTTTGTGGCAACCAAAAAGAATGGCAAACCCAATTAGTCCAGCAAAAAGAATCCATTTCATATTTTAGAGCATTTTTTAAAAGGTGCCATATGATATTTAGAGTAACCTGTACGAAAAATATATTATATTTCAGCCTCGTCGTTTTTCCTGCTCCAATCTTAATAAAACCTGCAGCCTGTAACGGCCCCATGTTGCAAGGTCCCAATCAATCATTGCACAATTATTTTACGCATGCGGTAANNATTGCCATCTTTATCAATGGCAAGTCCCTCGGGAGAGAGGAATTGAGCAGTCTGCCAGGGCCCGTCCGTTTCATGAAAGCTTTGTCCCACAATACCCGAGGCTGAATTTATTCCATTTCCATTATCAGCGATTTTAAATAAGCAAGATGACATCCAAACTTTTGATACAGTACCCTTCGGCTTGTAAAATACTGAAGTGCAAGAAATGCAGCATAGAAAGTAAACCTTATCAAAGGGGATAAAGAATGCCATTTGTCCAACATGCGGATATGTTGTATATAGGGCAGTACCTCCATTAATATAATAAAGTAAATTGCTACTATTCTTATACCAATAGTTTGCCATCTCACTCTTGTTTCAAGTATATCAATTTGCTCTTCAAGATTAGGCTTAACCATTTTGTCCATCCCTTCCATTTTCCTTACCAGCCGGTAATTAAACCAGGAGTATACAATTACACCTGCGCAAAAAGCAATATAACTCCAGAACATAATATTGGTAAATACCTTTTGTACATCATCCAGGTTTGTAGCAAATATTAATAAAGGCAAAATGGCCATTAACCGCATTTGCTTGTTAAATGCTTTTTTTAACGCAGCAACAGGCCCATAACTTTTGTGTTGTATCAGTTCCATAATATCAGTGTTTTTTATTTTTCTAATGGTATCATTTTGTTTCCATTTTTGTTTTAAATCATCAAGTTCCATAGTCACATGTTTTTTGTAAGTTGACGTAATTTTTCTTTTAGCCGGTTCATTTTTACACGAAGGTTCCCCTGGCTTATTCCAAGTATTTCTTCCATTTCTTCGTAAGGCCTGTCTTCCATATAAAGCATTACAATTGCCTTTTCCACCTGGCCCAATTGTTCAATAGCCGTGTACAATTGTTGCAACCGATCTTCTTCTCCGGCATCATAATTATCGTCAATTATGTTGGCAGCCAATATTGCAGGCT
>PKYU01000441.1 GCA_003132765.1 Chitinophagaceae bacterium
AAAGCTGACACACCTCTTTTAATTGAGCAAGTGAATCGTTGGATGGGTGAAATTTCCACTGGTGTAAAATTCAACACAACAGAAATACCAAATTCGGATAATATTTTGCTTGACATGCAATTCGAACAACCAAACTTAGGTTTTACTGGAAGATTCAGACCAACCAATGTTGGTTTTGGAATTTCCTATGCGTTACCTGTGGTAACTGCATTACTTGCAGCACAACCCGGGGAATTAATTATTATTGAAAATCCTGAATCTCACATTCATCCACGTGGTCAGGCAGAATTAGGAAAATTAATTGCAAAGGTTGCAATGAATGATGTTCAGGTAATCGTTGAAACTCATAGCGATCATATTGTAAACGGAATTAGGGTAGCAGTAAAAGAAAAAGACATTACCGATGACAGATTGCTGATGTTCTACTTTGAAAGAAAGGTAGAAGAAAAAGAACAATATTCCCAAATCACTAACATTGAAGTGGACAGTAATGGGGAATTAAATTCTTACCCTAAGAACTTACTTGACGAATGGAGCAAACAACTTGTAAAACTGGTGTAGCATGGAGATGATTTACAATGAACTTAGTAACATACCTGTCAGCGAAAATAAAATCTTAGCCAATCAGCGGGTGGCATTTTTAATTGAATGCTACAAGAAAGGACAGCAAAACGGTTTCGATAGAACCCGATTTCCAAAGCAATTCCATGAAATTGAAATTTCAGGAGGTTACACTTTACAACAATGGCTTGATGAAACCGACCAACGCAACTATAAGGATTTAATTCTTGGTGCAAGAACCTATCCCTTCATCAAGACAGAAGATACTTGGGCTGAGGAAGAATACATCAAACATCACTTTTATTTTGAGAATGCAGACAATAACATAATAAGAACAGAATGTCTGGGTTTAGCTGCAGCACATATTTACGATACTCTTGCAGTCAGCTTTAGAGGAAATCCTGTTTGGGAGAAGGATTTATTTTCTATTAAAAAAGTAAATGATGTAACAGGCCTAATGGAAAATGCTGATGTTACGAATGTCTTTTCGTCGGATTGTTTTCAAAAGCAAAACGTCAGAACATTCATTGAAAGAATCAGCGAAATTGTTTTGCAGTCATCGCCATTAAATCCTGATGACAAGGTGATTCGTTTTAGGTCAGACCATGGAATTGATGTTTTAAATGCCTTCGCAAAACGAATAACGAAAAGTCCGTATGTAAATGGAATTATTAATTCATTGCCTTTCAATAATGGAAGTAAAAGTTTTATCCGCCGAGTTTATCCAAATGGTTTGATTGAAGTAGTATTGTATTGGACAGATAGAGGTCTAGGAATGGTAATTCAAACTACAGGAAGAAATTTAAGAGAAACAGAAGAAATCGCAAAATTATTGGAAACAGAATATACTTGATCAAAAGGGATAATCCAATACATAACCTAGCTTTTCAAGATTTGGAAACACTGCTTGAATTGAATAATCTTTATTGAGTACAAGAACGTATTAATCAAAAAGTAAAAAGATTGAAGAGGGACTATGTGAAATTGCAAATCTTATCGAAACAGATAAAAAGCTGACAATGCACATTGCCGGACATACATTTGGCGATATTTCAGGCGAAAAGATACCAATTCAAATGTTGCAAGAAATTTATACACTTTCATCTTCTTATACTACAATTGGATATCATATCAGGTTAATTTCATTCACATGGATGCGGGTACTGCGCTTGATACTATTATAAATTTTGTTTAAAACTAATAGCATTATTTACTCAATTCAACCGAATTCCTTGTGTAATTAATTGTGTCCTTTCGAAGGGTCATAATCTTTTGCATTTTCATCTGTATTTTGTCTTCTTGGATTGCAAATGGCTAAATTTTGATCATCATATAAAAGTATCTGAGTATCGCCCGGGGGGAACCTTAGTCGTAGTTTAATAAAGCAATTATCACCTTCTTCAATTACAAATGATTTATTTATAGTGAATCTTTTAGTAATTTCTGAATTCATGAGCTTCAATTCAAGAGTAAGATTCTGACTTTTGAATCTTTTAATTCTTAAATTTAGGAATAAGGAATCTTTTATGTCGATTGCTTTGTCTATTAAAACAGTTGGTCTCTGAGCACTGGCTGTGTGATTACCTGACAATAGAAACACTAGTGTCAAAAATAAAAAAATCAATAATCTATTTTGGGCGGTATGATAAGCAAACTGTCGCATAAAGAATACTGATCTTTAAATGGGCTTTGGAATGGGGTTAATACAAAAAGCTGATCTACTTCCTTTACATCAGTCTTTGGAATATATTTGATTTGAAAAAAGTTCATTTTATCATAAACAATGTATTTGTCATCTTCTTCTTTTAGAATGTATACGCGATTAGGAATGCTATCTGTTGATATTTTGAAGTTTATTTTGGAATAGGGTACCTTATAACTTGTCCCAAGAATACCGTATGAAATAGGAAGAAAAATAGAATTAATAATTATTACCAAAATAGATAATGTCGACCAGAAAAACCTTTTCTTAAAATCTCGCCTGATGATAGTAAGCAAAACAATATTACCAAGTATAAAAAGGAAGCATAGGTTCGAATAGGATATCAGCCTATTCTTTGAAAGATCTTCTGTAGACAGCATATTAAACCACCTGTTAATCCTTTTAAAAGTTCTAGGAGATTGTCGCTCTAAAAAAATAAGGTGTTGCCTATATGTTTCTTCCATTAATTCGCAGGGAGTACGATCCCCTTTGTCTCTAAATTCCAAGTAAATCCTTTGAGGCTGCACTGTTAATATATCATCTATTTGCAAATTTGCACTTTGCCACTCAATTAACATTATATTAAAAACCAATAAGAACCCTATCATAAGGAAAGTGGTTGTTTGTTCAACCCATAATAATACCTTTCCCCACTTTAGCTTAAGAATTTGAAGTAGAAGGATAAATATAATTATCCATGTAGAAAACTTAAATTCTCCAAAAAATAAGTCAAATAAAAAAGATTTTGGATTATCAAAAGGAACCTTGATTGTTTTAATAATGGATGAAATAAAAAAATCTCCTCCAGATGTCAAGTATTCAAGAGGCCCAGCAGATACATTGCCTAATCCAAGTATTCTGTAATGGTATGAATATGAAAAATATCCTGCGAAATAACATATGGCGATTATGAGTGAAATAACTTGATATTCTTTTAATCTATTTATAAAATTTTTAATTGTATCCACGTGCTTAATTTTTAATCACTTACAAGAATAAAAGCAGCATATAGTGCATAATTGCCATTCTGTATTAGTGCCTTCTTGGTTTCCTTTAATGCCTTAACAATGTCCTTGAATTCAATAATTTTTTCATAGAAAATCTCAAAAAACTCATTTGATTCCTTTGCCTTGACATTCCATTGAGTCATGATTAAACTTCTTGCACCTGCAATAAAAAAGGCGCTAGTTAAATTTGAAAATGTTTCGCCATAAGAACACAAGCATCCTCCAAATACATAGTATTTTATGTTGTTTGATCCATAGATTTCTTTAGTGTTAAAATATTCATTGATATCTAAAGATGGAGCCGTTTGGCACGCCGATAAGACAACTAAGCTTTGATTAAATTTCAAGTTATTTATTATTTCGGGACTAGTTAAATTTCCATCGTTTAAATTATCCGAATAATACTGTAGAAATTGTGTTATAGTGCCGTTATCATCCTGTTCTATTTTTCCATGTGTACTAAAATGGACTATATCACTATTACTTATTTCTTTTACATGATGATAAATATCTGTTTCAGAGGCTTTTGGTATAGATATATTTATCTTCCCCTTAAAAGAAGTTATTTCAGCATCAGGTAGCTTTCCGTAATCATCGTACGCGAATCCTGAATACGAATTATATTGGTGATTTATACCTAGTGTGTTACGCTTTCTGATAAAATAAAATACTTTAGCCGAAGGAATATAAGATATCTCAAAAAAATCTAGCATCATTTTATCTTTAAAAGGTATTATTTCAAACGGCAATGCTGAAATATTTTGGTCACAGGCTATTATTAGTTTTGATCCTTCAGATAGATGTAAAGGTTGAATAATACTCGCATAAAATCCTTTCAAAATTTCATCATTTGCATATCCATCAGTAGTGAATGGTGGCGACGGATTTCTACCATCACGCCTATCATTTTTTTCAGCTGGAATATAAAAATTAACAAGGGAGTCTTTGAAAGAAGTGTTATTTTCAAAATTAGCTTTTAGGCATTCTATTCTAAAGAATAGGTCTGCTGTATTAATTTTAAGGGTTACAATCTCAACAGGTTTATTTTTTTCAATTTTCCACACAAACACATGTCTTCTATTATCAGTCATTAAAAACGAAAGAAGAACTTCTCGTGGTTTTAAAACAGCCTTTATTTCTTCAAGAGAAACTGACTGTTGCGATAATATTTTGTAATCGGGAATAATTTCATTAATTTTTTGTTCAATGCTTGCAGCGTTAGAAGAGTTATTCGCCAGTTCAAGTTGGTCAAATAAAGTTTTTAACTGATTTTTACATTCATTTGTTTGTTTTGAAATAAGGGATTTCAAAATCTCATTTCTGAAATTAATTGATTTNNTGCTGATGCATGTTAAGCATGAATCTAACGTATCTTCTATTTCCGTCCTTTAATTCACTGGCGTTATTTTTCTCCTCGTCATAAGAAAGAAAAGGATTTACTATAAGACGCCTGTCAGAAAATTGTTCAGTTTGTATAAATTTTGAAAAAGCAGTTTCATAGTCTGCTTTAGGCTTTTTCTGCCAAGCATAAACCCCTTCATTAAAGATTTGATAATATTCTATTGGTAATTGTGAAAAAGAAGGTTTAACAAATGAAATCGTTGTTAATAAAATGATCAGCCCGAATTTTGAAAAGCTCATAATAACATCATTTTGATAGATCTAATCAGAATATAATAGTATGATTTTTCCCGGAATAAAACAATAGTATAATTACCGTATTTTATACTTAGGATTTTATTTTACTAAGTGAAACAAAAAAAGTGAGCACGTGAGTGTCCACTTTATGGTACAGATTATTTTTGGCAAACAGGTTTTGTGAACGCGAAACTTTCTAATAACATGCAATTTTATATACAGTCTCTCCCCTTGAAATTTTCTTCTTTAACGTCCTTTTTTTCATTGCTAAAATAATTTTCTGCTTTAACACAGAAAGTTCAGAATAAGGAAGATCGACATTATTTCTCCGGAAAATAACACCATTATTCCAATGTGGGTTACAATCAAAGGCAAAGGTGACACTGTAGAAATCATTGCATATATATATGCAGAAAACATCATAAAATCTTTCTACAGTTTCTAATTTGGCACTGTCTAAAAAAGAACCAAATTCTTTCCATAATAGGGTGTCTTTTACTGTAAATGTTCTGTTCTGTGCTTTAGGAGTATAAATAGCAAGAAGACATGCGATAAGGCAAATCATTACTTTTTTCATTAANNGTCATTACTGAAGATGTATAATGAGCTGTGATAACCAAAACAAATTTTAAAAGAATTCTAGTCGATTATACCAGGTTATAAAATAATTGTCAAGCACTTTTAGCTAACTAAAATAAAAGCCTGCCGGATATCTCCTAACAGGCTTTTTGTTACTAACCTCCAATTTCTTCCGCTACTCCCAATTCTTCCTCTTTTGCCACTGATAAATTCAAAATACAATCAACTGCCCTTTGTGC